>DAPQ01000057.1:0-17420 GCA_002502175.1 Euryarchaeota archaeon UBA19
TCTCCTTCCACATGGAGCAGTTCTACTCCTGAGTCGTTTGGTTTCGGCAGATCTTCCATTTTGTGTTCCGATGGCATTGTAAAGGCCATTAGGGATTCTTCGCCGGATTGCCACATGTGAACGGGGGCAGTCATTGCGATGCTTTGTTGTCGTTCGTTTCCACCAAATATGTAGCCAGCGATTCTTCTGAAGGGTCTTGCTGATTCACCGTAATTCATCCCACTAGTCGTAACTCTGGCCTGAATGGTGTCTACGTATTTTCTGACTTCGAAACTACGGTATTTGCGGAGTAATTCGTAGGCCGGTTCCTCGTAATTCTCAGCCATGGTTGACCCTATCCTAACATACTAGGTAATATGTTCATGTTAAACCAAAACAAGCCCGCGAAAATTGAAACCCATATCCAATAAATTGAGTTGGACCAAGTCTTCACCTTTCTTCCATCGAGTGGTCCGAATGGTATCATATTGAAGGCACCAAGGCCAACATTGACCCAGCACCAATAGTAGAGGAGGCCGTTGTTGCCATAGGTGAATTCTGTCGATTCAAGCCCGAGTGATATCAATCCAAGTCCGACTGCCCACAACATGATGTTGCTGAGGGGTCCTGCAAGTGCGATCTTGCCGAATTGTTGCTTAGTTGTGTTTCCCATCACCATTACTGCACCGGGGGCCATGAAAACTATCCCGAGTAAGGCGGCGAGAATTACACCAAACCGAAGGCCTCCAGGTGATGCTCTAAATTCGGCCCAGCAACCATAGTGGCGGGCGGATACTTTGTGGGCTAATTCGTGAACTATGAAAGCTGGAGCAGCGGGAATCATCCAGAACAAACCCCCCATCAAAAATGCACTAGGAGAATTCAGTGCTCCGAATATACCACCCACAGACATGAAGGCGAGAGCCACCGAAAAAGCCAGTGTGGCTTGAAAGAGATGTTCGATTTCCGTTCTCGAAAAATGCCATATTGAACCTTTGTGGATGTAGACTCTTCTTGGTTGAGGCTCCTCGCCAAACACTCGGAAGAATGGTTGGCCTCCTTGACCATTGCTCGCGAATACGACTCTGACGTGTGGCTGTCTCCAGTTGCCGTCGTCCCTTGCCCGAGTATGGCTTCCAGGTGAGCGTGTGCGCTCGAATGGATCCTCTTCCAAGCGAGACGCGCGAGGGTCTCTCTCCGCTGCCATTGCCTATCTCACTCTACTCGTCTCGTTTGAAGGCTCGTTCTTCTCAATCCTCATCGAGTAATTCGCCGACCTCATCCAACAAATCTTCCCATCTCGGCGCTTCAGGCCTTTTTGCAGTGCCGAACATTTGCAACATTTCCTCTCTCTCCTCGGCGTCCGGAGCGCGTTCAGCCCAAGGATTCTGATTAGCGACTTCTCGGATTAATGATTTGTCTTTCTTGGCTCTCTGTGCAGCGAATCTTGCCTCTACTTGCTCCATTGTGATGACTTCCTCAACCCCTTGGTGAGCATCGATAAGTCGAACATAATTTAGCATGAAATTACCATGTTCACTATCATCGATATATTTGCTAGGGTCTGCTAACATGGTTACTTGCTCGCGCGCTAGGCGTTCTGCCTTCGTAGTCGCAGGTCCAGAAGTCAATTTGTCTCGTGCCTTTGCGTGTGAGTCTATGCACTGTCTACAACGCTCGCTTCCGGCGATATCCGGGGCATCGCAAGTAAGGCAACAAACTGCGAATCCCATTTGCTCCATAGCTCGTCGTGGTAATGACATGGACAGGGGTCGCTCTAGGCTCTGAAAGATGAATGCTCCCGCTCAATGATATCTCAAGCCTCGTGTTGAGGTGTGATAAGGACGTTTGAGCCATTCCTATCAATAAGAGGTGCTTCAAACACAGAGAGCGAAGGTAAGACGTGAAGTACGCATGCAGACCCACATGCAGGGGCCAAGTAGTCTTCTCCTGTGTCGGTCAGGAAGAAGCGGAGTCCGTTTCCTGCAGGGATTATGGCGTCTATCGCCTGAAACTCCATCATCATCGTGACTGCATTTCCCGGCGTGACTGTCTGGGGTTCACTCCCGCCAGCATGGTACCTGACATCCATCGTTGCGTGGCCCACCCTCATGCCTGTCTGGGCGTCTTGCATCTCCACGAACACTTGCCCCCCGTCAAATGTCGGGACGGCCGTTAGGTGTATGGTCGCAAGACCGGATATGTGCATATCAAAATCTGGGTTGATATTTGGGCAATCGATGGTTATCGTTTGGCCTCCACCGACTACAGGAGGACCTCCTCCTACGAAGACGCCGTCGTATGAGCAACTTCCCAACTGGACTGTGAACGGTTCGGTATCGAGTGGTGGCCATGTCTCCTCGATTCTCCACTGGCCGTCATTCCTCTGTATCTGAGCGTTCAAAGAGGGTTTTGGACCCCTTTCTTGTAGATAGTATTCGAACCATTCGAAAAGGTCCTGTGCCCAATCCCATCTTGTCATGTTTGCTAGGGCTTCGTAACCATATCCAGGATCAACGCCTTCGTGACTGTTGATCTGGTCTGGGTAATGGTGCCCCCATTGGCCCATCATCCCCCGAACTTCGAATCCTGCATCAATGTAGGTTTGGTACCAATTAGTCCCAGGTGGGCCGCCAAAAACCTGGTGTGGATCTACATTCCAATCCTGCATTCCTTGGACCCAGTATACGCTTCCATTCCAATTGAGAAATGCTTTGTCAATATGGCTTCGCTCATCGTAATAATTTTGCATATATGGATCCATTTCCCCTGCGATATAAGTCACAGGTCCTGCAAATATTCCCTCTACTATATCGGGACATATATTATCAAAATCATCCTCATCGTAGTCTACAGTACTGGAAAAATAGTTCATATGCATGATTTGGCTTCTTGCCTCTGCACTGCCGTTTTTGTAAAGAAGAGGGTGTAATGCTGTAGTTCCTGAAACTGGCACTATTGTCTTCAGATACTCACTTCCGATTGCGGCTGCTTCCCACTGTGTTGCTCCTTCATAGGATTTGCCGTATAGTCCGACATTACCATTGCTCCAATTCTGACTTCCCAACCACTCCACGGCAGAATGTATTCCCAAACCTTCCCCGGCCCCTCTGTAGTCGAAACACCCGCTGGATTCCTCTGTGCCAAATACTGCCACTTGCGCCATAGCGTAGCCATGTGGTACGAAGTTTTGGAATATGAATTCACCACGACCAGCGCTTACAACATTTGTTGGAGATGATTCGCTGCCTTGCGCGCCATAATCAAAGTAAGGGCTGATGATTGCTATTACAGGTACCTGTTCTCCATCGAGAGTATTGTTTGGTAGCCAGTAAGAAAGATGTACTGTTGACTGAGATGGGCCGGTCTCCCACACCTCACTGGTGTCTACTTCGATGTAAGCTTCTGCAACTTCCAATGCTTTGTAAGGCCCGGGGTTTAGAAGGAAGGACATTGAATCGTCCATCTGCCATTCCAAGGTGTGTCTTTCCCAAATTGAGGCATAGGGAGATTCTTCAATTGGAGTTGATGAATCTTCATCGGCCCAGAATACGCAGCCAGAGAGACTCGTAGTTAGCAGTAGCAGCACTGCCGCCCCCGTGTACGTACACCGCCTCATAGAGGCGGCCTGAAGGAGGATATATCTCAAACCTGCGTATTCAAAGACACAGTGCAACCATGATAGCAGCGGCCCCAATAATGAGACTACTGAGGCTTGTATGAAGAGGAGCCAGAGACTGGTCCAGAAGCTGAATGTTGATCTGAGAGCACTGAGCCTAATAGACGAACAACTTACAGTCTCCGTTTCAGAATGCCGGCATTGTAGCATTAACTGGCACTAAAATCGATTTCGGACTTATCATTAGTTTTAGAATAAATCTGCTACTCTTTCCGCCTCAGCAATTACGTGGGTTAACGATACACCTGAAAAATTCCAACCAACACGATTGAGCGTAACCTCACTCTGAGATATTTCTGACAGATAACCAGGTGGGTACTCAGGGATTGTTCGTTCACCTATATGCTCAAACAGTATCGGATCTGCTTTGGTTAACAGCTCTCTAACGTGAGCGATTATTTTTTTGTGATCCCCATCCCATCTGGAATGTGGGACCATTATTCTGAATAGACGGTGTCCTTCAGGCGCCCTTTTTGATGAGTGAATATCGCTTTCATGAAGAATACCGCTTATTGGGATATTTGAGTTGGGTATCAGTGTCCCGTATCCTACACTTACAGAATCGACGTCCTCTTCCCTATATCCTACTACGAATATGGACAACTTATTTCGCGACCTGTCTTCCCTAGCCGGCGCCGCCCATATTACTGAGGTTTCCGGGACGTTACAAATATCCGCGGCCTGTCGCGGATTTTCGATTCTTGTATCCAGCATAACCTTGACATTTTGCAATTTTTCAATTTGTATTTTTAACTCATTTACGAGAGTTTCCATGCCTCCATCGAAGGATGCGACAGATCCTCTTTTAGGTACAAAAAGGGGGTAAGTTCGCTTGATTTTTCTCTTAATAGAAGACCATTTTTTCGGGGGTTCATGGCCAAATCTAGTTAATGATGGAAACAAGAAATCGGCGTCTACATTGGCCGCAACGTCATTCACGATACCAAGAGTCAGAGCATCGGCGATTTTGTTGTCAGGGATCATTTCTTCAATTGAACAGCCCCCCTCTCGAGCTTTTTTCATCGAATTATACAAATTCAAAGGGCCTATTTTGAGCGCTGTTAAGAAATTAAGAGATTGTAATTTCACGCCATCGTATATCCAACGTCGGTTCGCAGCGGGATTTGACGGAAGGAACTTTTTCGCCAAACCAATATCGTCGACCAAACGCCAAACTGCTGGATGGGGGCGTGTTGCATTAACTGCCAGATCACAACACCATTCGCCATCTTTCCATGTACTGATTACGCCTCCGAGAGATTTATTCTCCTCGATTAAAGTAATTGTAATATCAGATCTTTTTTTTGCGATGAGATAAGCAATAGTCAGACCAGAAAGGCCGCCTCCTACTATTGCAATGTGTCGGGAGGAGGTTATGTTTGGAAGGACATGGAAAGGGCGACGTAATTCATCCCCATGTCTGATCCATTCTTGAAGGGAGTACATCACTAAAACCTTTCATTAAGCCCAATCGATTGGATTCATGAGGATATCAAGCAATTGTTCTTCTTCTGAATCTGGTTCAACCTCATGACAATATTCCCACCTTGCAGTCAGTGGTAAAGACATCAAGATACTCTCAATTCTACCATTTGTTCTGAGGCCGAAGGTGGTCCCGCGGTCATAAACTAGGTTGAATTCAACATATCTGCCCCTCCTTACTTGTTGCCAGAGTTTATTCCGATCATTGAATGGTGTGTCCTTTCTTCTATCGAGAATAGGGATATATGATGACAAGAATGAACTCGCACAATCCTCTACGAAGTTGAAGCAAGTTTGTTTGTCGAACGAATGCAAATCATCGAAAAAAATTCCTCCAATCCCACGTCCTTCCTTGCGGTGAGGGATATGGAAATATTCATCGCACCATTGCTTAAATTTTGGATAATCAGCGACTTCGTGACGGTCGCAAACCGCTTTGAGAGTTGTGTGGAAGAAGCGTGCATCTTCCTTAAACAGATAGCTTGGGGTTAAATCTGCGCCTCCGCCAAACCACCAACTACCGTCCTTTACGCCATCGCCTCGCTCAAAGTAACGATAGTTTGCATGAACAGAAGGGGCCATAGGATTTTGTGGATGTAGTACAAGACTGATTCCTGTTGCAAAGAAATCTAAATCGTTGTCACTGAGTGAGTGTCCACCGCCCATAGCACGGGCGGCTTCTGGTTCGAGAGTGCCGTGAACGACACTAACATTGACACCGGCCTTCTCAAAGACCTGCCCTCCAGATAAGACGCGGCTACGGCCACCGCCGCCCTCATCGCGCTCCCAAATATCCTCTCGGAAATCTACTGTGTCAATTTCCATGAGTGCGTCACAGATTTCATCCTGAACACGATAAACCATGTCAATCATTTGCTGGCGCATATCATCCACCTGCGAGAATTTTCAGAACAGCCTCTACACATTCAATTCTTGCAGATGGAGCAAATCCATGTCCAAGGTTGAAGATATGTCCTGGTTGATTTCCGGCAGCATCTAACACGCTGTGTGTCGCTCGTTGCGCGGCTTCTACAGAACCATGTAGTAATGATGGGTCAAGATTGCCTTGGAATGCGAACTCATTTCCAAATTGAGTCCGGTTAGCGAAAAGGTCATCACGCCAATCTAGTGAAATTGCATTCAAATCTAGTTCTCGAATTAGGTGGTGAAGGTGGCCAGAGCCTTTCGCATAGTGGATTAAGGGGGTCGAATCGCCGACCTTTTCTTTGAACACTGAAATAGCATGTTGTGTAGCTGGCATGGCAAACTTTTGGTACATTTCTGGAGAGAGAAGCCCTGCCCACGTATCGAATAATTGAACTGCATCAGCCCCGCCATAAATCACTTGGTCGGCCAATAAGTCACCCACAATCTCACCCATTGAGATGAACATTTTTTCCGCTTGCTCACGATTCGAGAATACATGTGCTCTGGCGTTATGGAAGTCCTTGTCACCAGTACCCCCTGCAAGTAGATACATGCAGATTGTCCAAGGTGCACCTGCAAAACCAAGCTTCGCAATCGAATCTCCTACTTGCTCGCCGACTGAACGTAGACCGTCTGCCGCCCAAGGGGCGTGTTTCCTAGCAACAAAGTTTGACCAGTCTTCAACGTCTGAGAGGTTGAATTCGCTAATTCGGATTCCCCCCCCATACTCTACGTCATAACCGAGGCTCGGCAGAGGTGTCAAAATATCACTGAAGACAATCGCAGCATCGAGAGTTTTGTAGCGATTAATTGGTTGGAGCGTAATCTTGGTACACAAGTCAGTATCTTGACAGCGCTCCCAAAAGGAATGTTCCGCTGCAATCTTCCGATATTCTGGTAAATGACGTCCTGCCTGTCGCATGAACCAAACGGGAGTTCTGTCAACAGGCTGCAAATTGAGGGCTGCGAGAATTCTCTCTCTCCCATTCATTTGCGTGCCTCCAATTCACTGAGTACTTCATCCAGAGCTGCGACCATGCCTGTGATGTGATGTTCATTATGAGCGGTTGAGATAAAGCCGATTTCATATGCAGAAGGAGCAAGCATGTATCCTTTTTCCAAAAGACCATGGTGCACATCGGCATACAGCTTACCCGCATCTTTTGGAATTTGATCTGCGCGACTCGGTGGGTCGCCTGAACCGGGTGATAGCCAAAACAAACTTCCCAGCCTAACTAACCGCATTGGGGAGTCGTGTTTTTCCAATACTTGTACCACTTTTTCCTCAAGCAATTGACCCAGCGACTCTAGGTAATCGTATGCTGATTCATCAAGGAGTTCCAATGTTTTACATCCCGCAGCCATTGCCAGAGGATTTCCTGAAAGTGTACCGGCTTGATATACGGGGCCTAAAGGCGATAGCTTCTCCATAATTTCACGCCGAGCGCCATAAGCGCCAACAGGTAAACCTCCTCCAATGACTTTGCCAAGCGCTGAGATATCAGGGGTGACGCCGCACATGTCGCCGTAACTACCGTCCTTGAATCGGAATCCTGAAATGACTTCATCAAAGATAAGCAGGGAACCATGTTGATCGCACAAATCTCGCAACCTGTGTAAAAATGAATTGGATTGGATTAGAAGGCCATTGTTTGCAGGCAGTGGTTCAATCACAACAGCAGCAATATCGTCTCCGTGTTCATCAAACAAGAATTCCAATGCCTCTATGTCATTGAGGGGCGCAATCAAGGTTGTTGCAACTGTATCTTTGGGAATTCCAGGGCTACTTGCAATTCCGAACGTTGCCAAGCCGCTACCAGAGTTAACCATTAGTGAGTCTACGTGCCCATGATAACATCCATCGAATTTTACGAGAATATCTCGGTTAGTGTAGCCTCGAGCGAGACGGACTGCACTCATAACGGCCTCCGTTCCAGATGATACAAAACGTACCATTTCCATGTGACTGAATCTCCGCTTCACGAGCTTAGCCAATTCAATTTCACCCAAATGCGGTGCACCGAAGGAGGTGCCTCTCTGCATCTTTTCATACACGCTTTCGAGAATCGATGGATGGGCGTGTCCATGAATCAGTGGACCCCAAGATTGGACAAAATCGACCAATTCATTCCCATCGACGTCAGTAACAATTGCTCCGGACGCCTTTTCAAAATAAATCGGATCTCCGTGAACTGATTTAAATGCGCGAACCGGAGAATTGACTCCGCCAACAAGATGCATGAGGGCTTCCTCATGCAATGTATTAGACTTCAGCCGCTCCATAAAATCCCTCATTATACCCAGTTTTCAGTAATGGCCTCACGAGCATGATATGTCACGATGATATCTGCACCCGCTCTTTTGAAGGCATAGAGTATCTCACATACCATTGCCCTGCGTTGGTCAACTGTAGGGTTGGAGGCCATAACCATCGAATATTCACCACTGACGTTGTACACTGCTACCGGCCTAACAACAGCATCAGCAACCTCCCTGAGTACATCCAAGTAAGGAAGGCCCGGTTTGACCATGATAATATCTGCACCCTCACTTTCATCGGTTTGGGCTTCCATGATAGCCTCAGAGTAGCCTGATCGTACGTCCATCTGATGACTGCGACGATCTCCAAATTTTGGACTGGATTCTGCAGCCTCTCTGAAGGGCCCGTAGAAAGAAGATGCGTACTTGACTGAGTATGACATTATTCCAGTCGAATGATGTTTTTCTTTCTCAAGTTCTTTCCTTAGTTGTTCGACACGGCCGTCCATCATATCAGAGGCTGAAATGTAATCTGCACCCGCTTTAGCATGCGAAATGCCAATTTTGACGAGCTCATGGACAGTTTCGTCATTGTCGATACGATTTCCTTTGACTATTCCACAATGTCCGTGATCGGTGCCCGTGCACAAACACAAATCTGTCATGATTGTGATTTCATCACCGTACTTGTCCTTGAGTGAGCGAACTGCTTTGTGTAACGGGGAGGAGGGGTTTGAAGCGTAAGAAGCGGTTGAATCCTTGTTTGCCTCATCCATGACGAGGAAAAGCATGTGCGAAGACAAACCTATTTTCATGTCAGAATCTATGGTTTTTTCGAGTATATCCACCGACTGGCGATTTATTCCCGGCATACCGGCAATAGGTTGGTCGATATTTTCCCCAGCAACTAGAAAGTGTGGCTGAATAAGTGATGCTCGAATTTTATTACTAAAGATCAGATTTCGTCTTGCCGAAGTCCAACGATTTATTCTTGCCCGCATTTTTATCCCCCTATGTTTTGATTCCACCAGTCTTCTATTCCTTGGAGCGTCGGGCCCTCCAGTACACTAATTTGTTTATCGCGGAATCCGTCTAGCAAATCAAGTGATGTTTTCGTAGAATCTCCCATACACAAGATTTTTTCAGGAATTAGTAGGTTATTTCCAATCCATGATTCGGCTGAAGAGGGAGATGATAGTAAGAGGATATCTTCATTCTTGATATCTGTTACATTGACTTTTTTAGGGGAGTTTGAATAAGCTACCCAACTATCTACTGTGTATCCAGCCTCTGCTAACATTTTTGCCAAATAACCCGAAGAAGAAGAGGATTGAGGGATGAAAAGAGGTATCTCTGGTTTGATATTTTGGAGGATATATTGGAGTAGTTCCTTGCGGTTCCTAGAGTTGGCTGTGATTGAAGCAGGGTAACCCTGTCGAAAACAGGACCGTGCTGTTCCCTCTCCAATTGCTAGCCACATTATACGCTGTAAGTTCGGCCTCTGAGGCGTCATTAGAGAGGCAGCTTTTGCAGAAAATGGAGAAGTAAGGACCAAAACTGGCCAATTTGATTTGGGAGAGGTTTGATCGAAGGACAATTCTGGCCAATTTTCGGGGATTAAATCAAGTTTAATGACTGGGATGTTGGTCGATGGGATTCCGACGTTGCTCAATGATTTCGTTAGCCGATCTGAATTCAATGTTGAGACAATTTTAGGGCCTGAATTAGTCCCCTGGACTCCTTCATAGGGAGCACTGAATTTGACTTCCTTTACATCTCTATCGTTTATTTCCTTAAGTTCATAATCACTACCAGATGAATATGTTTCCCGCCAATTATCTGGAGCGATTAAACCTTCAATTTCACCTCCGTTTGATTCGATTCCTACAGGGAATTGACAACCTCCTCCGAGTCGCCTTAGAATTTCTTTTTCTATCGATACATCAATTTCGGTTTGCTCGTGGTTGAGTATCTCTCTGATGTTTGATAGTTCAACAATTCGGTCAGAAAGGCAATGAATACAAATTGCGCCCTGCCCGGGTGCTGTAGGCCAGTATTTCTTGGGTATTCTCAGAGCACCTAATTTCAATGCGCTGTCGGATAGGTTTCCCGTCTCCTGGAGTCTACTAAGTCCTGCTTCGGCCAGTATAATTGCATCTAATTTACCTTCAACGAGTTTTTCGATTCTAGATTCGACATTGCCCCTTACTGCCAAGGGCAAAACATCCTTCCTATGGGCAAGAAAGAAAGATTGTCTACGAACAGAAGATGAGCCAAATTTTCCCCCTTTAGGAATTACTGCCATGACCTCGTCGATTGATGAGGATGTTTCTTCTTTCAACACCGTGGAGAGGTCCTTTCTTTTACCTGATTTTCTGAATAATATTATGTCACTAGTAGGGCCTCTTTCGAGATAGGCTAAACATGTCACTGAGCTTGTTTTTTCTACGGGCACATCTTTGCTCGAATGGACTGCGATATCTATTTCTCCTGAGATTAGTCGGTTGTCCACGGAACTAACAAATTGTCCAAGGCCGTCTGAGAGGTTACCGCCCAGAGAGCGATCCCCCGCCGAGGATATCTCGACAATTTGTGTTGGGATCCCCGCCTGTTCGAGAAGATTACGCACTCTTTTGGCTTGGTAGATTGCTAAGTTAGATCTCCTTGTGCCTATTCTTATCTTTTTCAAGCCATGACCTCCGGGAGTTTATCAGATGAGTTTATTCTGATCATTTCCCTAATCACATCAGATGCTATGAGTTCAAGTGTGGATGGTGAAATGTTCCGATCGGTTTCTGTTACTTTCTTATGCAGGTCGTCCTGATGGAATTCCCCTTTTTGGTTGCAAATCCAAGTCGCGATTTCTCTAGAAAAGGCTGTCATCTGAACTGCCTGTTGATTCTTGTTGTCTAGTGACTCCCAGTCACTTGACATAGATTCCAACCTTGCGTATATGAAAGAACGAAAAGCGGCTTGGTTCTTATCGACTAATACCCTTTGAAATCTTTCCTCAATTTCACTGATTATTTTTTCGCCTGTGTTGATTGTTTTCTCGTAATCCCAAGTAATTTCCATCTTGTGAGCTGTTCTAATCCAGTGCTTCATATCAAGCAAAATCTGTCCATCGTGGATACCACTTTCGTCTACAGAGGGCGGCCACGAAAAATCGAGGATTCGCGTCTGTACGGTTACAGGAAGTGGCCTATGTTCGTTGAATGTTGCGTTGGTGTTTCTAATTGTAGATATGATTAGTTGGGGTTTGTCAGTGGAATCCCACTTTTTGAATTCAATGAATTTTATTTTTTGCGAAATGTCGGGTGTTCTGGCGGCTGCTTTGGATGGGGATCTGGTTACGACCGTTATGCCCTTGTAGCCAAGATCTGTGAGAACCTCGGCTGCTTTCCTACCCATATCCCCGTATCCTACAACTGTGACTGTCGAGTTATGGCCTGCAATCATTGATTCTTCTATGGCGGTAGTCGCCAAGCTCAACATTGACTCTGTGGTTTTAGTGAATCCTAGCTCTTTTCTAACAACCCTGTTGGCTGCAATAACATGATCGAAGAAAGAGGCATTCATATCTCCAATTAGTCCATTCTTCCTGTGCCATGAAACCGCCCCTCTGAATTGGCCCATTACTTGCAATTCCCCCATTATGAACGAATCCAGGCCGCTGCACACTTTTACCAGATATCTCCAGACGTCCATCCCTTGGAATTTTTCGAAGGGGGCGGTCGACAAATTACTTTCTTGGAGTACTGCCTTTTCCAATTCTTGAACTGGTACACCAAAGCCAACATACAATACACGGTTACAAGTTGAAAACTCAAAAATATCGCTCTCAAGTCTTTGCGATATCCTGTCTACGTGATTCTTCCTTTCGAGGGATTCCATGCCCTCGGTTGTCAAGGATTTAATTGATGATATTGTTTCATTTGATAGTTTAATTGCAATCATTGATAGTTTTTTGATCTCGTCTAATTTTGAATCATTTCCGTTCAATTTGGCGGCTTCTTGGTGGAACTTACTAAAGTCAAAGTTCACACTATCCATGCTTAGGCGCCCCCGACTATTTGGTTTGAAGTTGAGATGTCTTAAAAACATCTTTTTTCTATTTTCAGAATAGGACCTCTGCCTCAGCGCATCCAACTCGGCGCCCACCAGTTCGCCTTGCCTAGTAACCTCATTGTCGAAGGTACGACGATTGCCCTAACGATTGTTGCATCGACTATTACTGCAACCATCAATGCTAACCCAATTGATTTGATGATTAGTACGTCCGCTAGGACGAATCCAAAGAATACTGCGACCATGATTGCGGCGGCTCCTGTAATCAGGCTACCTGAGGCTTGTAGCCCCTCCGCAACAGCCTGGGTATTATCGCCAGTTTCTTCCCATGCCTCATGAATTCTGGAAAGCATTAGTACCTCGTAGTCCATCGATAATCCAAAGGCGATTCCGAATACTAAGGGAGGAACCGTCAGGTCAATTGGTTGGGCGGAATAATTTAGTGGCCCGGTTAACAAACCGTCTTGGAATACTAGGACGATTATTCCGAAGGATGCAGATACTGAGAGTATGTTCATCATGATTGCTTTTACAGGCACTAGAATTGATTTGACTTGAAAGAAGACGAGGAGTACTGTTAGGCCTAGTACGAATGTAAGAACGGCTGGAATACGTTCTACAAGATGGTCTTTGAGTTCAACCTCGAATGCGCTCCATCCTCCAATCAATGCTTCGAAATCTTCCTCATCAGAGACTTTAATCATATCACGGACGATCCTTTCTGCCTCGTCAGAACCACTTCGATATTGTATCGGTACTGACATTCGTAGGATGTTTTCAGATACAGAAGTAAGCCATACCTCTTGGACCTCGATTGGCCATTCTGTAAATTCCTGTTCAAATAATTCTGTGTTGCAGATTGGATGATTCACACCGATTACGCCTTCTATTTCTGCGATATTTTGACAATAGGGAGAAATACGCTCAGAATATTCCACGCTCAGTGGATCATCGTCGTCTGCAAATACGATAACGATCGGGATGCTCGATGCTGTGTAGGCTGGGAATTCTTCTTCCAGTATCTCGAAACCTATTCTAGATTCCATATCTGGAGGTAGTGCTTCTATTCCACCAGCACTCATTTCCACTCTTAGGAAAGGTGAGGCGGCCAGTAGCAGAACGACGAGGGCGGGAATTAACCATCTGAGTGGTTTGTCCATGACTTTGATGGATAGTTTTTTCCAAAATTCAGTCTTACGATTTGCTCCGGGAATAGGGACGGGGAATGAATTGATTTTTGGGCCTAAATATGATAACAGCGCAGGTAACACAGTAAACGAATAGAGCATTGCAGCAGCGACCGCGAGGAATGCACCCAGTCCCATGGAAGGCATGTGTGTTGCATCGAAGTAGAATAGGCTGCAGAGGCCGACGGCGACTGTTGCACCGGAATACATCACCGCTCTTCCTGCAGTATCCATCATTGTTGCAATCGCACTTTCTGTTGATTCTTCTTTTGCGATTTCTTCGCGGAATCGGCTAATCATGAATAGACTGTAATCTATTGAGACTGCTATGCCGATTAGTGAAATCATACTCACTGAGTATTCCGTTAGACCGAAGAACCACCAGTCAGACATCCAGTAGCTTATCCCGGTTGCTAGTGCAATCATCAGCAGTGCAATGAGAAGTGGTAAAACCGCTGCAGTAAATGTCCCGAAGACGAATAGAAGGATTATGAGAGAAAGTGGAAGCCCTACTACTTCGGCCCTAATTGTGTCATTTTTCATTGCGTTATCAAAGTCATTTCCTATGATTAGGCTGCCTGTTACGGTTACCTCGAGTGTATCACTATCGAGTTTCTTGAGTGATGGAATTTCATCTGTGAGATCTGCCTCACTTCCCGCGAGAGAGACGTAAACTGCAATCTTCTTGCCGTCTAAGGAACTGTGTGTGGCAATTACTTGTTGATTTGTTGGGTCATCATAAATGGTCGATATACTGACTATGTCGAGATTCATTTCTCTAATATCCGAGACAAATGACTCTACAGCAATTTGGAATTCTTCTTCTTGCCAAGTCATTTCTTGGTGAGAGAGAATGTATGTTACAGTGTTTGAGGCTGAGACAGTAAGTTGCTCATCGATTAGATCCAGAGCTCTTCCAGAATCTGTTGTGGGTGGAGGCGCGTTTCCATCTATGAATTGCTCTCCCTGACTGAGAAGGCCGACTGAAAATAGAAGCGATGCTACTGCAAACACTACCACAGTCTTACGATTATTGTGGACATAGAGACCAAAGTTGTACAACCTAGACATGTTACAATTCGTTTGCGAATAAAATGTAGTTATAAGCGGATGTTTTTCAGTCTCAAAATTCAGTTGTAGCGCCTATTCAATTCTGAGAATAATTGGCTTGGTATTTCCGAACCAATTGTCATGCGTTCGCCGTCTGGATGATTGAATGAAAGAGATGTTGCATGGAGGCATAGTCTGTTTACGCTCGCTTTTCCAAATCCATGTCTAGTATCTCCAGCGACTGGATTACCCAGGTGTTGCATATGGAGTCGAATTTGGGCCCTCCTTCCGGTGTCTATTTTGATGCGGATTAGACTATGTTCGGGGCCTACTTTTTCCTTCTGCCAATGTGTTATGGCTTCTCTACCACCACGTTTACCTTTCTCCACCAGTCTGACTCTTTTGTCCTTAGTTTCAAGAATGCGGAGATTGATTGTTCCGCTTTCCTGTGATGGTTCTCTATGAACCACTGCGTGGTAGATTCGCTCTACTGATCGGTCTTTGAATTGTTTTTGAAGGATGTCTTTGGTTTCCGCAGAACGCGCGAATATCATGCATCCGGAAGTTTCTCTATCAAGCCTGTGAACTAAATGAGTCCGAGTTTTACCATTTTCCCATGCCCATTTTGCGACTCTGTCGAACATCGTATCTAGTTCCCCTCTGTCGGTAGCAACGGAAAGAAGTCCGGCGGGTTTGTTGGCAAGAATTACTTCTGTATCGAAATACAATATCTCAGGTTCAGGAATTGTTTGTTTTGGTTGAGTCTGTGGTTTGTCGCCATCTGCTTTCGAAAGCACTTCTACCAACGAGCCTTTTTGCACTTTCATGTTTGCTCGAGTTGCCTTATCTCCATCAACTCGGACTCGCCCGTGATCCACCATTCGACGAAGGGAGTTTCGTTTAGCTGTGGGGTGAAGGGAAGCCAGGACCTCCAGGAGGATTATTTCCTCTGTGGTTTCGACACTGGGGTCGGACATATGCTCCGCAGGGGCAAAATCAATTCAAGCTGACTGTTTGGTCAAGTATTCAACCTACTCGGTCATTTGTGCTATACGGTCGCTCAATAGTAGAAGCGCCGAAGCCCAAAGGCCGACAAATATCCCTAACTCCTCGTCGCCGTTGAAGTATATGCCAATGCTTCCGAATATAGATGCCAGGCTAGCAAAAAGTCCTATTTTTCTCCAATCCATTTTGTATTTTCACCTCCTAAATCAAAGTTACGTTTATCTTATCGCGTATAGAGGTGTGTCTTTGAAAAAATGTTCCGAGTTGGGGAAAGTATGCTGGAATTAGTCCTTCCACCATTGGTCATCTTTGGGAATTATCTCAAAGTCGTCTTGGCTATCCAAATTGTATCCACTATCTGAGAAAACACGTATGCTCCAGCGGCCCTTGGATTTTTCATAGAATCTTGCTTTGTTCACATCTATGTCCCTCAGCCAGTGCCAACGAACACCCTCCTCTCCGTGATCGGAGTCTTCGCTGCCACGAGGATAGATACCTACCCAAGCATCGTTGCTAGTGGGAGGATTGTTGATTCTGAAATACACGCCCTTGTTGGTGGTAGCCTCTAAAATATCGATACTCGATTTTTGGCTACCATCTTGTTTCCTGTGTCTACTTCCCCCCCATATCATTAACAGACTGATTAACGCGATGGAGCTAACACCCGTCATGATTGAGCCGCCAATTATCATACCGATGGCTCCAATGACTTCTTCTCCATCTTGGATCCACATGACGGTGGCTTTTGAGCCATCAGAATATTCTGCACTAATCGTTGTAGTGCCTTTCATACAACCGTAGCATGCTTGTCCCATTTTGATGAGGTTTCTTCCATCCTTATGTTTTTGTTCGACGTGGTCGCCGAATTCGCATTCGCCAATTTCGAACACTTGTCGACTTTCATCTGGAGGGTTGACTTTCTGATATCCCGTCCACGGGTCAGACATCCAGCTCCCTGAGTGGGTGGCGCTCACGATGATGTTTTCACAGTGGTCATAGATGCCGTTATTATCGAAGTCCCCCAGTACCGCCTCGATGAAAATGATGAATCCCTGATCGCCCATGTCATCTACATCGAAAATTTCCAGAGTGGCATTGGATTCAGATTGGGCTACGAATGATCCGGCTGAAATAGACCCGATGACAAGCAGGGTTACGCCGGGTCCCAGGAGTAATACGGCGAACACGGCCGCGAACTTGGTCCACCGAGGAGAAGTCTTGCCAGATTTTAACCACGAAGAGATGAGGGTAAACCAAGCGCCCACTGCCAAGAATCCGCCAACGCCCGTCAAAATCGCGCCCGGAATTATCATTGCGAGATTATCTTCGCCCACTGATACTGATCCTACAATGAGAAGCGGTAAACCGGGAAGCATCAAGAATATACCAAGTAAAGCCGCGAATCTTATTCTTCCGCGCCCTGGCTTTTCAGCCGTCTCATCAAGCGGTTGAGACGCAACAGTCTGAGCCTTGACTTGGAAGTCTTTTCTTTCGTGTAACCTGTATCCGCCATCTGAGAATACGCGTATGCTCCAATCTCCTACTGCTTGCTTAGGGAACGATGCGTTGTTCGCATCTAAGTTCCGAAGCCATTTCCATCGCTTGTTTTCCTCTCCATGATCTTGGTCGGGTGCATTCAGTGGGTAGATGCCTACCCAAGCATCATTACTGCTTGGACGATTGTTGATTTTGAAACGCACCGGTTTGTCGGGTACTGCTTCTAAAATTTCAATGGGTTCTTGCCATCTGGCGGGAGCGCGCTCTTGAGTTTTAGCCGCATTTTC
>DAPQ01000057.1:17806-20700 GCA_002502175.1 Euryarchaeota archaeon UBA19
CCGCATTTTCGGGTGGGTGATAGAGTGTTGGTGCCGGATGTTTACCGCCGGGTGCGCCCGGATTTCCCCAACTGTCGACGGTTTCCCACCCGCCTTCACGTGGTGGAACCCCGATCTTTCCACCGGTATGCGCAGCATAGAGGACTCCGATTTTTGAGATGATCATCCACTTGTTCCACTCCGGGCGTTGATGGTTAGTTCCGCAGTCTTGGAAAGCGATGAAAATCTCAGGGTTCTGAGTATGCTGGTAATGGCCAGCGATAGTGCCCCAGTGTCTATTCTCATGTTTGCCAGGCATGAACTCGTAGTTCCCGTTCACTTCCGAGCTTCCGGCTTGAGCGACGATTACATACGAGGGCATCGATGCTGTAGTTGTTGCAGGTTGTTGTTGACCTGTAGCGCCCTGCTGCACGAACTGGATGTCTTCCCAGCCGCCTCTTGGCGCATGGTCTCGGTTCCATTGTGCTGTGCCATTTTGCTGCGCACTCAGGTACTTCCCATGAAAGGACTTCAAACAGACTACATTGTTGCCACGGTCTTCAACCGTGAACTCCTCCCATCCACCTGGTGGTGCCTCTCTACGATTTATTTGCACGCTACCGTCAGCCTGTGCTGACACGTACATGCCGTGGGCTCCTTTGAGTGTAATCTTACCATTTTGGCGCTGTTCTACATGGAAGAATTCCCACTCAGCAGCCCCATGTCGATTCCATTCCGCACGCCCGTCGGGCTGCGCACTCAGGTACTTCCCGTGGACACTTAGGAGCGACACGGTGCCTTGCATGATTTATCGTAAATTGAATAGATTATGGTTGTTGTTGAGGGGCTTTCAATACAAACAACTTCAATTGATTCGGGCAATACAACATGTTGTGGGAGGTATGTCCTTGGACTCATTGGACTGGCGGGAGCGCTTCGTCGAGGAAACGCCTGGAGACAGTGTCTCGGGGGGTGGGCCTAGGCAAGTCCCCGGTGCTTGTTGGTCGAAAGTCGAACCTACTCCTGTTCCGAATCCGACTCTCAGACTATGGTCGGATGAACTGGCTGAGGTTCTAGGAATAGAAAGGGGAGGTGAGGTGTTTCTTGGAGGTAACAGAATAGCCGATGGGATGTCCCCCTATGCCCAACGATACGGAGGTCATCAATTCGGAAATTGGGCAGGGCAATTAGGTGATGGACGAGCGATTACATTAGGTGAAGTTGATACTGGTGAGCAAATTTTAGAACTACAACTCAAAGGTTCTGGCGTTACTCCTTATTCTCGTTTTGCAGATGGAAAGGCAGTACTCCGTTCCTCGATTCGTGAGTTTCTCTGTAGCGAAGCCATGCATCATCTTGGAGTTCCTACGACCCGTGCCTTATCGCTGGTCACAACGGGCGAAGATGTGGTGCGAGATATTCTCTACAACGGGAATCCTGCTCCTGAAGATGGAGCGATTGTTTGTAGGGTTGCTCCAAGTTTCATTCGATTTGGAAGTTTTCAGATTCATGCAATGGACGGAAATAAAAGTGCCTTGCAGGCTCTTGCCAGACACACGATAAAACATCATTTTCCAGGACATTCTATAGAAGATGATGAGGGTGTAATCGAGTGGATTAAACATATTGCAAGAGATACTGCTCTGATGATTGCGCATTGGATGAGAGTCGGTTTCGTTCACGGTGTAATGAATACAGACAACATGTCTATTCATGGCCTAACTATCGATTACGGCCCCTACGGATGGATTGAGGACTTCGATCTCGGTTGGACACCAAATACGACCGATGCTGGAAGAAAGAGATACAGATTTGGAAATCAAGCAGACATTGGGGGCTGGAATATTGCTAGATTTTTGGAGGCTGTATCTCCTTTGATGGAAAATCCTCAGAAGCTCAACGATGTACTGGATTATTACTACCAGGAATACCAAGTGGTTCACACAAGATTGTGGATGGATAAGATTGGAATTGATGAATATGAGCAAAACGAGATTGATCTGGTTTCAGAATTGTTCGTTCTGCTAGAGCGCACGGAAATCGATATGACGATATTTTTCAGACTATTGTCAAAAGTTGATTCGCCTGATGTGGAGAATCTAAATTTCGCATTTTACTCTACTGAAAGCGGCTCTCAAAAAGAATGGAATGATTGGTTGCAGAAATGGTGGGTGTGTGTAGATGGTTCTCCAAATAGAGATAAAATGAGATGTACGAATCCAAAATATGTCCTTAGAAATTGGATGGCTCAATTAGCCATTGATGCTGCAGAAAAAGGCGACTTCACTGTTGCTGAAGAACTCTATAACTTGCTAAAATTACCATACGATGAGCAGTTAGAATATGAGTCAAAATGGTTTCAGAAAAGACCTGAATGGGCGAAGCATAGGGTTGGGTGTTCTATGCTTTCTTGCTCTAGCTGATTAGCCATCAGAGAAGGTTTTGTTTGGCATATTCAACGGCGTTTCTGAATATTGCCAGCCCTTCGCCTTCACCGTGTTCTCCTTCCGCTACATCCCTTGTCCAGGTGGCACCTAGCCATGTCGAATGGTTAGCCTCGGGGTGCGGCATAAGGCCGAACACGAGTCCTGTTGGGTCGCAAACTCCCGCAATATTTCGCCAACTCTGATTGGGCGATATTGGGTATGGGAGGACTTCGTCGCTCGAACTAGGGTATTCTGTAGCTGGGTCAACGTAGCGGACCGCCAGTTGCCCAGATTCAGACCAACGATCTAGAAGTTCTCTGTCATTAGTGACGAACTTCCCCTCCCCGTGGCGAACTGGGACTCTCATTCTAGTGATTCCTTTAGTCCATATACACGGGCTATTCGGGTCGAACTCTAGAGTTGCCCATCGATTTTCGTAATGGCCGCTATCATTCAGTGCTAGTGATGCTGTTTGTGTCAGGCTGACTT
>DAPQ01000045.1 GCA_002502175.1 Euryarchaeota archaeon UBA19
TAGCCTTCATGGGAGAAGGCGGAGAGCCTGTAGGCTAATCACCAGTCACCCTCAAAAGTGCATTTAGGGTTGCAATAGTCGACCAAAGTGCCGGATAAAAGATACCCATAAGCCATCATTTTTGCTTCTGGTACTTCTAATACTAGATTGTGCGCTAAAGAGTGATGCCACATTGGTCCATTTGTATTTCCAGTTGGCAAGGGAGGAAAATCACCATCAAAATAAGCCGCTGCAGAACCATCTATCGGACCTTCAATTGCCATCACTCCAAACGGATGATATGCTGACCCGTTAATCACAGGAACATTTCCAGTTCTAACGGCTCGATCAGCGGATAAGGTGGTTACTTGTGCATCCATCATCGATGTCAGATAAAACATATCAAATGGCTTCAATAAATCTTCAAAGCCATTTTCTCTGTATGGTAGGAATGTCTCTCCATCAGTAGAATCCCATATCGATTGAAGAAGTGCTATACATATCGCTCTATCCATTCTTGAGGGTAAGGATAGGTCACTGGAAAGGAGCTGGTAGAACACACTTGGGAATTCTTCAGAACCGTAGTGTGTCGACCTCTCTACCTGATGAGAAAAAGAGGTCCCACCAACCCAGAGTACTCCCCATTCTAACTCTGGGATAATTGAAAGAAGAGAAGGTCCACGTAATCCACCAAGAGAGATTCCAATGTAATTTATTGTTTCATAATCAATTAAGATGGTACCATTATGTTTGAAATATTCTTCATCACATTGGCCTCCTGCGATAGTTCTAATCATGGCTAGATGATTAATCACCGCCTGCATTTGCCTTTCTTGTTGATATTGGAATTCCTTCAAATCCATTAATGCAAAGGTCATGGCGTCCTCATCGCCGTCAGAACTCCATCCTTTGAAATCTGTAGCGAGTAAAACGGTTTGATATTCATTAGCTATGGTCCTACCATTTTTGACATATGCATCACTATCTCCAAAAAGTCCATGCCCGAAGACAGAGATAGGTCCTGATGTATTATTTTCAGCCAGAGATTTTGGAATCATCATACTGAAATCAATTTCTCTATTTTCAACAAAAATAGGGTCTCCATCTTCATTCCTCACCATTGGCGATCTTGCGTACTCTGTTTGCATGTATTGAGGAGTTGTTACTGTTCCTTGAATAACTCTGAGGGTGGTGTTGTCCTCACCATAGTCTTCCACAACATTCGTGATTGTACAACCTATACCTACATCGCCCAATCTGTTCTCAGCATCATCTCTTATTGAAAACAAATCCTTGAGAATAGATTTAGTTGATGCTGTGTGAAACCACCATGCTGATTGTAAGTTACTTCTAGGCACCCCAGATTGTTCTAGTTTTTCGAATAGATATTCGTAATCCTCTCTTTGATTTTCAATTTGAGTGGAATCAGTAGTCTGATTATCCCTTAATGCTAAAAATCCATCTTCAGGTTGAATCTCCTCTCCATTAATATCGACTAGATTCCTGAATGCAACTGCGTATGCTGCGTCATGATCCAGTCCTTGTAACGTCCTTACGAAAATGAGTGTGTTTTCACCATCCTTCGCTCTGGCGTCTAACTCTATCCAGTGGTGAATAAATTCTCCAGTATCTAAATTCATTAAAATGCTAGAATGATTAATTTCTATTGATGGAGATATGTTGAATTGGTCTGCCATTTCGCTTATATTTGGAATAGATGAAAAAGCGGTAAATATTTGAGTAGATGGGCTAAAACCGTCGAGTCTATCCAAAATCACCATATTTTCTGATTGAGCAGAGTTTGTATCGGGTATTGCCTCCCCTGTGATGTTTAATCTATAATCCGTGATTTGAGATTCATCCTCATCTAGGAAAAACCCAGATGGAAAGGGTAGCATACAGTGGATTTGATTGGTAAGATCACAGAAATCATTGCCATTTATTTCCAGAATATCTTCTGGTTCTGGTTCTGGTTCTAATTCAGGAATATCGTTTATGTCGTCTGAATCATTTTCGATTCCATCGCCTGACTCACTTGTACATCCAGAAAATAGCATTGAACAGACAATTATTATTGTTGCAATTTTACTTAATCTATCATTCATATTCATTCTATCCTCCTATTAAATTCAGAATACATGAATTATATTATCTTCTTCGAATTACAGCCATTGCCAGTAATGTAGATGCCAAAACCAAAACCATGGAGAAACCGGGTAATGAATCATCTTCTATATCTTCTTCAACAGTCATTACAGGAGGGGATGTGTATACAATGTCTAGAGAAATCACACCCTCCAAAGGTATGGCTGACCAATCTCCTTCATATCTTACTCCGTTTACATCTAAGGTTATCTCCCCTCCATCCGATGTATCTTTGTAGAGTAACGTGGTGGCACTCAGATTTTCTCCCCAAATCTCAAAAAAGTGATTCAAGGTGAGCATGTTTTCCACATTTGATACCACGTGAATCGCCTCCTCTCCTGAGTACATAACATGCGTAGATTGCCTGCATAATTCGGTGTTGAATCCAACGTAACTTGGTATGGGAATATATTCGCTGTCAATTGTTATGGTCACGTACATATCTCGATATGTGGATTCAGCCCAATCGAAGCACTCTTCCGTTATCTCTCCTTCAATAAAAATCGAGGCTGGCTCCGTCGAATCTTCATCTGTGTTGTTTGTTAGTGTTGTCAGAGAAAGTAATTCCTCTTCAGAAAGAAGAGGGTAAGTGCCATTAGGAGAAGGGAATTTTTCATTTATTGCATCCATCATGTAGTTAGCTAACAGTCCTTGCCCAACTGAAGTGGGGTGCAGAGAATCAACCATTATGCAATTTTTTGCACACACCATCGGTGGGCTAGTTACCTCGTTACCTAAAATCATTCTAGCGGATTTATTTTGCAATAGGTCGTCAGAGGCGGTCATCAAATCGAAAACTTGCACATCATCGCCATATCTTTCTGCGATTTGGTTAAGCCGTATTGCCCACTCATTACTGGCTTCAGTGAAATAATGATGAAGTTCTGTGGGAAAAATTTGTGTCAAAAAAGGCAGAAATGACATATTAGGTAAATTCCATACTAGTACGTCTATCTCCGAGGCTACCAAAGTATCAAGGATGATTGTTATGTTTTCATCCAATTCATCGATGAAGGAATAATCGCCAGTAATAATCTCAACATCAGAGTCGATAAAGTCCCAAGCACCCACCATCATGGTTACCAATGTGCCATTTCCATAATTTTCGGCTATTGTTGTGTGCCTTCCTGCGTCAATAAGAGTCCAAGATCGGTCTCCTCCAACTGCGCCCTCATAATAATCTAAATCCATCAAATTAGCAGCGTGCACACTTGCAAATGGGCCTCTGTAGCCAGAAGGGTCCGAGCCTAGGGTGCTATCTCCCAAAGATGCAATTGTGTGGTATTGAAAAGTTCTGTTTTCTTCTTCGGGAGTAGTTTCATTTTGTGCTTGTACAAAAGGTGAGGATGTACTCAATAGTAATACTGCTAGCAGCCAGAAACAATTGATTTTTGCAAATTTACTTGAGACCTTGTGCATATTCTTTAGGCGATTCGATTTTTGATATAAATTAATGTATAAATTCACTTCTGGAATTAGAACTAAATTTATTCACTGGTGACTATTACTTTCGCAGGTCTCAGAACCCTGTCATGCAGCATATATCCCGATTCAATTTCTTCAACAACCTCACCGGATTCTTGACCATCTTGTACTGGAACAGTAGCAATTGCTTCCATTTGTGTTGGGTCAAATATCTGGCCGGTGGTCTCTAGAATAGTAACGCCTTCCGATTCAAGAGCGTTTTTTAGAGAGTTAAGTGTCATCTTTACACCATCTGCGATTGCCTCATTGTCACTATTTTCATTTGCTATTGCTTTCTCCAAGGAATCGATTGCCGGTATAATTCGAGAGGCCAATCCGGCGGCTCCGAATCGTATTGCTTCGGCTCTATCCCTCAGCCCTCTTTGCCTAGCGTTAGCAGTCTCAGCTTGAGAGTACTGTAATTCCTTCTCAAGTTCAGCGACCTTTGCCTCAAGCATAGCCATGTCATCTTCGAGTTCTTCTTTCTCTCCGACATCTTCCGACTCATCATCAGACATGGTCTGGCGGTTTTGTCGACCATTCAAGAATCCAATGGTCCAGAAGGTTCCTTCAAACACTATTCAAGATAGAAATATTCTCCGCTAGCCTTTTGTTCACGATCTTTGCGACTACCTGGCTTGTTTATTCTAGGTCTATGTGATTCGTGGTCTCTACGAAAAGTAACTTCAACATCTTTTAGGAATTTATTCATTCCCTTCCTAGCAGACATAGGCCCTTCTGCATTACCATATGAGCCACCTAATCCATTGAAAACTAATAATGAATCTGAGACAATATCAATGAAGTAAATGTCATGGTCTATTACCATCGCAGCTTTTTCATTGCTTTCCATAGTCCTTCTGATTGCTTTTGCAGCCTCCATTCTTGCATTTGCGTCTAAGTGAGCACTCGGCTCGTCTAGGAGGTATAAGTCGGCTTCTTTTCCAAGGCAAATTACAATGCTAACAGCCTGTAACTCGCCCCCAGACAACTTCTTGGCGCGTAGTTGTAACAATTGGTCGACTTGTAACGGCCTTACAACTTGAGTGTGAAATTCACCGCTACGCCATTTCGCTCCAAGTTCTGTATCAAGCCAGTCTTGAACGCTACCATCAAAATCGGTATTAACGTGCTGTGGTTTGTAAGATATGGTAGCTTCCATTGTGCACCATCCTTGATCTGGTTCTAGCTCCCCGGCAATCATCTTGACCATCGTAGTCTTCCCAGTCGCATTAGGCCCGACAACGCCAACAACTTCGGCGCTACGAACTTCTCCATTTCCAGTTTTTAGTTCGAAATCGCCTAATTTTTTTTGCATATCTCCCCATTGCAATATTGGAGTCCCAACATCCATTCCTCTATCGCGTCCTCTGAGGAATTTGATTGGCTTATCTCGAATACGAATGTTTTCTTCGGGAAGATAACCGTCTAAATATGCGTTTATTGCAGTCCTAGTAGTTCTAGGAGGTGTGAAAATCCCATAAGCGGATCGATCACCGTATATTACGTGAATTAAATCACACAGAACATCAAGAATTGCCAAATCGTGTTCCACGACCAGAACTCTGTTCCCCTTCTCTGCTAATTCTCTGATAACTCCTACCATCCTCATTCTTTCATAAATATCCAGGTAAGAAGAGGGCTCATCGAAAAAGTACACGTCGGCTTCTTTCAGAAGCGTTGCACAAATTGCAACACGTTGTAATTCACCACCAGACAGGGCATCAAGATTCCTTTCCAAAATATGGTCAATTCCCATTATCGTACTAAAATGAGGCACCTCATTTCTCTCGTCAACTCTTTCGAGTAAATCTAGTACCTTTCCTTGAAAGATTTTGGGAAGCTTATCGATGTACTGTGGTTTTACGGCAATTCTTACTTCTTCCTCTGCAACAAGTCCGAGATAATCTCTTAACTCGCCTCTGGGAAAGGTTGTGATTACATCTTCCCATTGTGGGCTTGGATTTCTCCAATCCCCAAGATTAGGCGTAAATGAACCCGATAGCAAATTTACTGCAGTTGATTTCCCAATCCCGTTAGGTCCTAGAATACCAACAATTTGCTCCTGTTTAGGAGAAGGTAGCCGAAATAATTTGAATGAATTTTCCCCATAACTATGTGTTAGATCGGTGTCTAATTCTTCTGGTAAATTGATGATTTTCACTGCATCATCGGGACAGTGTTTTGCTCTGGTGAAACACACAGGGCAAGCAGTTTCAAGAATTCTACATTTATTCCCATTTACTTGAATGCAATCTCTATCACACATTTCGGAATATTTCTTCAAATATGCAAATGCGTTGCTGTTAGGTTTACAACGCTCCTCAAGAAGTATTGCCACCCTCATTAATATCCCTCCGAACTGCTATCCTCGATAATCTTCCCTTTTGTCTTAGCCTTTCAAAGCCGCTTCTTGCTCAGAGGGCAAGGAAGCGATATCTCGCGTATACATATGCGGCTAGAGAGATTTTTTCCGCTTTTGATAATTGTACACGCTCTGTAAATACGTCACCATCCTTCTTGCCTATTTTCTTTAGGATGGATTCGTAAAATGCCATCATTGCTGCCGGCGAATATCGAGATTGTCTATCCAATAATGGAAGCAGTTTGAATGCCTTATCTCGATAACTTTCGGCTTTTTCTATGTATTCTTCAACGAACGGTTTCCAACCTGGGTGATTTAGTAATTCGGCCCCGCTCTTTACATCGTCCTCGCTAATTCCATATCTCCGCAAATCCTCCATGGGGAGGTAAATTCGGTCTCGCTCTGCATCCTCTGCAACATCTCGGATGATATTTGTCAATTGCATGAAAATCCCCCATGCTTCAGAAAATTCTCGGGCTTCCAATTCTGAATATCCGTAAATTTCGATACAAACCAAACCTACTGTAGATGCTACTCGGTAACAATACGAATAGAGATCCTCGAAAGTCTCGTAGCGATTGCGATGGAAGTCGTCTTCCATTCCACTAATCATATCGTCGAGTAATTGGCGAGGAATATTGTAACGGCGAATGGTATCTTTCAGTGCAATAAAAATTGGATCCGTAGAGGTGACCTGACCGTAAGCACTGGATAATTTCTTTCTGTAGTAGAATAATTGTGACATTCTGTCATCGTAGTGGTCTCTGGCAACTACTGGGCTATTTCCCGATAATCTCTCAATATGTGCCCTATATTCCACTGATTCTGGGTTGTCGGAAGAACCTCCAGGGAATGAATCGACATAGTCTCCATCTGCGATATCGTCTGCCCTTCGACAGAATGCGTAGTATGCGCAGATGGCTTGCCGTGCCTCATTTGGAAGATACTTAAACGAGTGATAGAAGTTACCTGCCTCTATACGCGTTAACTCTTCACAATACTCGTAAGCAGTTTCAATCATGTATTGTGGAACGTCTGATTCGGACCATATGGCAGCATCAATGTGCCCGAATGGATTCAGCAATTCTCCTCGGGCTCCAACGACACCCATGAATCGAGCACCTTCTCGGATTGTTTCCAGCGCTGTAATCGAAATTGCACGAGCCGCTTCTCGGGTTATGCTTACTGTTGATCTTACATCCTCAATCCCTGAGTTTTCTACATCAGCCTCGACAAGTGAAATGCTACGCTCAGCATCGTACCGTAGATCGCCTACGGAATCGTTGCTCGTGCCTTGAGACATGGTAGCGCCGAACGCGAGCCCTCATCATTCGCTCTTGAACCTCACCCTCGCGCGCGTGCAGGCCGCTTCAGCGGCCTTTGAAGGGTTCAAACCTCGTTTTTCGCTCGATTGGAAGCCTTGCTAAGGATTCTATTCTCTATTGCCTTGGACCTTGTAGAAATTACACAAGCGATTGCAATTTTACGGATTTTGGCTCTTTTTACCTTAATTCTATCAGCCGCATCTAGTACGTTGCCATTTCGAAGTAGTGCGATGGTCTCTAAGCCGATAACAACGGGAAGCAAACAAGCCATGCGAAGGCTACGATACTTTCTTGGAATCATTCGAATGTAATTTATTGCCGAATCATAATGATCACAGGTTAAGTCAAGATAGGAATCGTATAGAGGTCTGAATTTATCGATTGAATCAGGGTTGTTTAAATCTTGATGATTAAGTCCAATTTCAAGCAATCTATCACTTGGAATATAACATCGTCCTAAGGCTAAATCAGCAGGAATATCTCTCAAAATATTCGTCATTTGTAGCGCCTTACCAAAGCGAATACCTAGTGTATCGAAAGTTTGGGTGTCTTGGATATCTCCTGATAATTCATTTTGCAAGGTGATCGCAGTCCAAAATTCACCAACACTTCCAGCAACCCTGTATGCATAATCATCCAATTGAGCATCGTTTTCCAAGCAGGTTAGTTCCGATCCAAGGGCGCCAAAACGAACCAAATCAAGTCGTTGTCCAGAGATAATCACATCGAGACAGCGTTGCATTAATCGAGAATCTTTAACGTCCATTTTTCGATATGCACTTACTACAGATTCTAGGTTTTCAAGAAGTCTTTTTTCATCTACATCCTCTTGTAGCAGGGCAATATTGGATAAGTCTATTTTTTCTTCATTTAGCAAGTGGTTTTGATATCCATCGAGAGCTTCTATCAAGGCTTCAACATCCTCAGTTTTCGAATCTGCAATCGTGTCTGCTAAACGTGCGAGGAGGTACAGTAGTCCTACCTGGTCTCTGACACTATTGGGTAGGCTTGCTAGGGTCAAATGAAACGAACGAGAAGTCGCCTTGAGCAATCCATCGATGTGCTCATCAATAATCTCAGCCATCTTATTTCCACCTCGCCCAGAATCGCTTATTTGTTGATTGCTTCGTTGCTTACTTTATTGCCATATTCTCCAATCGTCGTCTTCTTTCTCAGCAGAATTTGGCCAATCTGGCCATTTTTCTTCATGATTCCATTCTGCAAATTCTCTCACTCCAAGTTCACTTAGGTATGTTGCAGCCGCTACTAGCCCAGCTCTCGTCGAAGCCTCTAGACTTGAGGGCCAATCGATATTGATCCAATCGCCACCCAAAATCACACCCCCTCCAGCATCAAGCGGATTTGGTCGAAGACGTTGAGAACCAGTCTTCATAGAGGTGGCGGCTCGATTTATTTTAACTACATGAAAATCAATCAAAGCGGGAGAATCAGGGAATGCAGTGTCGATTACTCTTTGGTATTCCGTTCTAATCAATTCATCATCCCACTCTAGATACTTGTCTGCGTGGGAAACAGGGCTGCAAATCCAATGACCGGGAAGACCACCTCTATTTCCATCATCAAGTTCGCCAGAGCGATCGAATAACATCTGTATAAACGGTTCATCACAACAACTGACAAATGGGATTCCTTCTGGTAAAATAGGGCCTTCATGGAATGCATGAATTCCAATTTGAGATGTGTTGCCTAATTTTGCGAGACTTTCTGCAACTTCATGAGATTTCATGCTAGCAGAAGAACCGGTAAGGAGCCTTGCAGTGTCCGAGATTGGAGTGCAAATTACCACTCTCTCTGCAGCAAGAAAACCATCTTTTGTATTGACTCCGGTGACTAAGCCTTCTTCACGAAAGAGGCTAGTAACAGGCGATGAGAGAATTACATCCACTCCCGAAACAGCTAGTGTCCTCCGTAAACTAGAGGATACAGCATTCGTGAAGTCGTTCGTAAAGCAACCAACATCTAATGCATCGGCATTACCGATAAGGACCTTCTTGAACAAGAATATTGCAGATGCTGCACTAGCTTGAGAGCAATCTACATTCAATGCCAATTTACTTATTGGATTCCAAAAACGTGAGATTGCTCGTTTAGTCTGTCCATTGTTTTCTAGCCATTCGAGGAAAGTTAATTCGTCGAGTTCCCGCCTTTGCTCTTCATCTGTATTTTGCATAGCTTGGACAGCCTTTTGCATTGAGAATTTATCACCTAGTCCCAGGAAATTAGCATTAAGAAAGGACGCCGATAGATGATTCGGAGGAGGAAGGGTTCCAGATTGAATTTTTGATATTCTTCTTTGCTCAACTTCCAGAAATGCAAGCAAAGTGGAGTTTTGCAACTTTACCGATCCTCTCGCCTCACATGTTGCAAGTAATTGCAAAAAGCGTTCAAAATTTCTGAAAAATACATTTTGAGTCCCGTCAATTTGTCGTTCTATTCCGTCAATATCTACACTGCAATAACGGCCACCTAATCTTGGCGATGCCTCTAGCAGAGTAACACTCACGCCCCTTCCTGCAAGAGCGAGTGCAGAGGAACAACCGGCTATTCCTCCACCAATTACAACCACTCGCGATTGCGAACTCACGAATGGCTCGTCGCATTATTTGGATTAAGTCTGACCGTGAATACTTAGCCAAAACTATCGGTCTTCATAGAAGACCGGATTCTTCCAAAGCCACCTTCAACACAGCACCAATTTCAGAAGGATCTCGTGCAATATGAATGCCTGCGGCCTCAAATGCAGCGAATTTCTCGGCGGCTGTACCCTTTCCACCAGAGATGATCGCGCCTGCATGCCCCATCCTTTTTCCGGGTGGAGCGGTAGAACCAGCAACGAAGCCTACAATTGGTTTACTCATGTTCGCGGCGGCCCATTCAGAAGCATCTTCCTCAGCAGTGCCTCCAATTTCACCAATCATTACTACTGCAACGGTTTGAGGGTCGGCTTCGAAGGCCGACAAACAATCAATGAATCCGGTTCCGTTTACTGGATCACCACCTATTCCAATGCAGGTGGACTGTCCTTCTCCAATGCTCATGGTCTGTGCTACTGCTTCATAGGTCAAAGTTCCTGATTTCGATACTACTCCAATCCTACCCTTGGCGTGGATATGTCCTGGCATGATTCCGATTTTACAACCGCCATTATCTCCGGGTGTAATTATCCCAGGACAGTTTGGTCCTATCAGTCTGATTCCTTCTCTTTCCTTTACGTAAGCGACTGCCTTTACCATATCCAGAGTTGGTATTCCTTCGGTAATACATACAATGACTCCCTCTCCTTTGATTTGGTGGAAGGCATCGGCCGCTTCCATGATTGCCGCAGCAGCAAATGGAGGCGGGACATAGATGACTGAAGCGTCCGCATCAGTTTGGTTGATGGCTTCCATCATGGTGTTGAAAACCGGGAATTCATTACCTGCCAATTCTATACTTTGGCCACCCTTTCCAGGAGTTACACCACCGACCAAATTGGTGCCATATTCAACCATCTTTTCACCATGGAACCTACCTTGTGAACCGGTAATTCCTTGGATTAGTAATTTCGAATCTTCTTTAACCCAAATCGCCATTACTGACCGCCTCCAATTAGTCCAACAATTGCTTCAGCACCTTCAGCCAATGTTTCCACAGATGTACAATCAAGGTCCGAGGCGTCGATTATTGCTCGTCCCTCTTCGAACATAGTTCCTGATAAACGAATTACCAGTGGCACTTGTAATCCCATCTTTTCAGAGGCTGCAAGTACCGCTTTTGCAACAATATCACATCGTTGGATGCCTCCAAAGATATTGACTAATATTCCCTTGACGTTGGGGTCTTCGAGGATTATCTCAAAGGCTTCCTGAACCTTTGCTTCATCTGCACCTCCGCCAATATCAAGGAAATTGGCCGGTTCTCCCCCGTAGAGTTTGATTACATCCATAGTTGCCATGGCAAGTCCTGCTCCATTGACTAAGCAACCAATGTCTCCATCGAGTTTGACGTAGGAGAGGCCGGCTTCGTTGGCTCGAGTTTCAGTAGGTTCTTCCTCTGAATAATCTCTCAAATCTTCCCATTCTTTGTGTCTAAATGAGGCATTTTCATCAAATCCAACCTTTGCATCAAGAGCCACTATTTCGTCGGATTTTGTTCGAACCAACGGATTGATTTCTACCATTGAACAATCGTTCGATACGAATAGATCGTAAAGACTTCCAATCATACCAACAAAGTCCTCTAATGCTGCACCAGAGAGATCGAGAGAAATACCGAGGTCTTCCTTTTGCGAATCTAGTAAACCAGTTGATGGATTCACCCAAATTTTGTGAATAGCTTCAGGAGTCTCTTCGGCAACTTCTTCAATATCCATTCCACCTTCAGTCGAGGCCATGATTAGTACCTGTTTTGCTTCTCTATCTACCAATAATGCGAGATAGTATTCATGCGCAATTTCGCAACCTGCCTCGACGTAGATATTACTGACTAATTTTCCTGCTGGACCTGTTTGCTTCGTTACAAGTATGTGGCCGAGGATATTTTCTGAATAGGTTTCAACCTCATCTCGGGAGAATGCTATCTTGACGCCACCTTCCATTAGAAGGTCTCCAGAATTTGGACAATACAGGTTTCCTTTTCCTCGCCCACCCGCATGGATTTGGCTCTTTACAGCAACAACTTTTGAGCCAAGGGAGTCGTAAGCCGCAAGTGCATCTTCTACGGTTTTACAATGCACTCCTTCCTGTACCTTTACTCCTGCAGAACGAAACAATTCCTTCCCTTGATACTCGTGAATATTCATGTCGACGCTCCGGCGACCCAACAACTGTCTTTCAACGATACGCCTTGTGAATTTGCGGGAGGCGTCGGGGACACGAAGTGCTGAAAGTAGTAAATGCGCCCGCACAACCATGGACGTAGTGGTTCTGGCGGGAGGATTTGGTACCCGACTTAGGCCTTGGACCAATTCTATCCCTAAGCCGCTTCTACCGATTTTGGATCAATCAATGATTGAACACGTGCTAAACGTACTTCCCGAATCTGAAGTCGATAAGGTGCTAATTGCTGCAGGTTATGGTATTGATCAAATGAGAGACTATTTTTCGAATATTGACCTCCCATACGAAGTCGTAATCGTTGAGGAAACCGAGCCCTTAGGCACTGGGGGAGCAATTGCCAATTGTCGTCCTCATCTCTCAGATGGTACCTTTTGTGTGATTAATGGAGATTTAATTACAAGTTTGAAAGTAAAGGATATGTTAGAATTTCATAAGAAGAACGGAGGTTTAGGTACAATTTCACTTTGGCCTGTAGAAGACCCTTCGAGATTTGGAGTTGCAGATTATATCGGGGAAACTGGCAAAATTATGAGGTTCCAGGAAAAACCTCCTATCGAAGAAGCGTTTTCAAATTTAATCAATGCTGGAACCTATCTTCTTGAGCCCGAGATTTTCGATTATATGCCAGAAGGCAGACATAGCATGGAGAGAGATGTGTATGAGAAAATTGCAGAAAATGGTGTATTGAACGGATTCCCATTCGAAGGCATGTTCGTAGATGCCGGAACTCCTGAATCATTTGTTGAGGCAACCCAAGCATGCATTAATTCTGGAAGATTTTCCACTGGTGAGACAAAGGACAGTACATGGTTTGGGAATAATGCCGTAAATTCTGGTAAAATAATCTCAAGTTCTGTGGGGCGAAATTCTCGTGTTGGAAATGGGACAATTGTGGAGAATTCCGTTATTCTCGAGGGCGTGAAAATTGGTGAAAATTGTTCCATAAGGAATTGCTTAATTGGAAACAATTGCATAATTCATGACGGCACGTCATTAGATGGAATCATTCTCGATCATGGTATAACAGTAGAGTGAATTTTATGGCCTCAGATTTTGGAAAAATTGGTTTTTCGGGTAAACTCAGGCCATCCCAAGTCGCGTCCTCAGGAATAATCCGTAAGGAATTAGAAAATGATTCGAAAGAGTTACTCATTGTAGCTCCGCCTGGTTCAGGAAAGACAGTTCTTGGATTGTATGTCTGGTCTGATTTGGTTAGATTGCCAACTCTAGTCCTGAGCCCAAATTCGGCTATACAGGCTCAGTGGGTAGAGAGGGCAAAGGAATTGTTCAATTTAGACGGTAGAGATGATGAGATTGGAACCGACCCAAAGAATCCTGGGATACTGACCTCTCTAACTTACCAATCTGTTACACTGCCAAAGAGGGGTGGGGAGGATTTAGATGAATCCGCGATGGAACTTTGGATTAGTAAATTAATGACTCCAGATATAGATCGGATTGAGGCTGAAGATCGAGAAAGTGCAATATCTTGGATCGAAGATTTGGCGGACAAAAATCCAGAATACTATGCAGATAGATTGAGCCACTTTAGGAAAAAAGTCCGAGATGATTTATCTGAACATGGGAATGCTCTTTGGGTCTTGCATGACTCCGCCAAAGCCAATTTAATGAGGCTCAAGGAAGCTGGCGTGGGGTTGATTATACTCGATGAATGCCATCATCTATTGGAACATTGGGGCAGAGTTCTTTTGGAAATTGTTGAATTTTTAGACGAACCAATTGTATTGGGTCTAACCGCAACTCCGCCGGAGGTAGACGATGCTCCAAAGGAAGATAACATGTATCTCGATTTATTTGGAGAGGTTGACTATGAAGTTCCGGTTCCAGCATTAGTTCGTGACGGAAACTTAGCGCCATACCAAGACTTGGCATATTTCGTAAGACCTTCAGAGAAGGAACTGAAATATATTGCAAATGCGACCACAGACTTCAGACAATTAATCAAAACTTTGAGGCAGGGTCCGGATGATTCTGAGGATAGAGTTCCTGGGCTAGATGTTTGGCTAGCCAGAACTTTATCCGAACTTGATTTACCATCAGGAAAAGCCTCAGATTGGACCTCATTCAGAAAGAGAGATCCCGGGTTGGCAGACAGGGCCCGAGGCTTTCTTGTACAAAATGGAAGGAGTCTTCCGGCCGACATTCCCCCTCCTGATCAAGAGTTCGTTCGTCAGGGAAATAGTCAGGGCTCCATGGTTACTATTCTTGACAGGTATATCCGTAATGGGTTAATGCGGTCCAGCAATAAGAAGGACCATGAATTAGCAGATGAAGCGAAGCAGAAATTACGATTACTTGGAGTTCAAATCACAGGCTCCGGTGCTAGAATGTGTGCATCTCCAATCAGTAGGGTAATGGCATATGCCTCGGCGAAATATGATGCTCTTAGAGAAATTTTGACAATTGAAATGCAAGCACTTGGCCCCGATATCCGAGCGGTTATTGTCACCGATTTCGAGAAAACATCTGCCACCACGCTGGTTGAGGACGTATTGGACAAAGAAGCAGGTGGTGCAGTTGCGGCTTACAGAGCGGTGCTGCAATCCGAGGCAACTGATAGGCTGAATCCTGTATTGATGACGGGAACCACGGTTCTGGTCGATGATGATCTTTTACAGAAAATATTCCCTCGATTTGAACAGTGGGTAGATGAAAGGGGATTAGATATTAAATTCGAATATATTGAGCGAGGAGAATATTTTGAAATCCGAGGTAAGGGTAAAGATTGGCTCCCGAGATATTACACTATGATGATTACAGAATTATTCCAAGAAGGTGTGACGAATTGCCTTGTAGGTACCAGAGGTCTTCTGGGAGAAGGTTGGGACGCAAGTAGAATCAATGTTCTAATCGATTTAACCACAGTAACCACGAGTATGAGCATCAATCAATTGAGGGGTAGGTCATTCAGGCTAGACAAACTTTGGCCGGAGAAGGTGGCAAATAATTGGGACATTATATGCCTAGCAGATGAATACGAGAAAGGCTTTGATGACTACCTTAGGTTCCAAAGAAAGCACAAACAACTCTACGGGGTTGGAGATGATGGGGCGATAGAGAAAGGGGTCGGCCACGTTCACGCTGCATTTACTGAAGCCAAACCTGAGGGTGTATCGGAAACCATGAACATCTTCAATGAAGAGATGTTACTGAGAGCAAAAAATAGGCCTAGAACAAGGGGTCTTTGGAATATTGGACAACCATTCAATGCTGAACCCAAAGAGGCTGTGGAAATCAAAATGAATTTAGGCGTTGGAAAAACCTTCTATGCTAATGGCATTGCTCTGAATGAGATAAACAACGATTCATTGGTGATTTCAATTGGTGAAGCCGTTGCTTTGTCGCTCAAGGAATTAGGATTGATTAACTCAGGTGCGGAAATTGGAGGGGGTTCCAGAAGTGGAGGTTGGATGCGAGCATATCTGAAAGAAGCAAATGAAGAGGAATCCGCAATTTTTGCAGTAGCAATGCAGGAAATTTTAGGCCCTCTAGATAATCCTAGGTACGTTATTCCTAGGGAGGTGAAAATAATCACAGATAATTGGCTTAGTAAAATGCTACCCGAAGTTCTAGCAAAATATGTTCGTTCCAAGAAGAATAAGCTTGCAATGTTCCATTCAGTTCCAAAAGCACTTTGCAAAAACAAAGAGGATGCTTTTATTTTCCAACATTATTGGAATGAGCGAGTGAGTCCCGGAGCAGTCATGTACGGTCATAGTAAATCCGGTAAACGAATGGTTTCTGCCATCAAAGAACAGGGCCTAGTGCCACAGTCTTCGATTAATCAGAAAAATATTTTTCTCTGATTAACTAGAACATTTTTGACAATCAATACTTGATCCAGCATGCTCAGGACAAAACCGATTTCGACATGTGTAGCATCTGAAATCGAATGCGCTTACCGATTTATCACATCCAGGATGGCCACATAAATCTCCAGTCTCAGTATTGAATGATGATTTGATTTCTGATTTGACCTCGTAGCCCTCTTCCCACCATTCATCACCGATGACTTCTTGCTTGTTTTCTTCAACAACTACTTCCTTAAGGCCAAGCACCTTAATCACATAGGGGCTATCAAAGAATCTCCCGACTTCCGACTCGGAGACTCCCCAAATTTCTGAAAGTCTTTGTATCCCATCTTCTCGAGATTTTATCGCCCCCCCGCGAGCCTCAATATATCCTATCAATCTGTCATAAGCTCGAATGTAACTGGGAGCTAATTTTCTGTTTAGATCAGGTGCATTTCGACTTCGAATCCGTTGAGTATTCCGTCGTGTATTACCTTGAGAGAGGCCGTAGTTGACGGCCTTTCCGGTACCTTGATGGGCGCCAACATAAACTAACATCACAATTATTGGTCCGAAAGCTAAGAGGCATACAAAGAAAGCAAGGCTATCTCCAATTCCAGAAAGTACGAACAAGGAGAGCAATGCTGCAGGAACGAAGAAAACTAACTTGTTATCTGTTTGCTCATCTACAAATTTGATTGCTGCCCAAATTCCACAAAAAATGAACAAAATAATGGTTAATATGATTTCTAAAGCCAAACCAGTCGCTCCTTAGAATGACCTCGGCGCTGTCCCGGCGCCGAGGTCGGTGAGGTACCTAATGTAATCATGCGTAGCATGTTGCAGTCATTGCCCACTGGGCTCCTTCTTTGGGACATTTGATGGAAACCGGCACAGACCATAAACTCAGCGCCGGACAGCGACTCTAATCGCTGCTTCTTTGGAGCCAGCGAACTCTGAGGAATCAACTCTTATCGGTAAACCTAGACGTTTACACAAATCCAAATGGGATGAAGACCACGGGAATTTACACCTTGAACTCGCCTCGTATCCCAAGACGGTTATTGGCTCTAATTGTGATTCCCAACCGTCACTTACCATTCTTCCAGAAACTCTAACCCATGCATGCTCAAATCTTCTCAAATCATTTGCAAATCCATTCAGTCCAATTTTGCTTAATTTGCTAATCAAGTAATCTCTAGGCAAAGCCCTAGGGATGATTGCAAGCACATTTCTACCATCCTCTAGATATGCCACCGGCCCCAAATCTAACTCTTCAAAATGCTCATGAGCCCGAGATATGGCTTGTTTAGGCTCCCCCCATTTCAGGGGAAGGTATGTGATTAAGGCCGAACGATCTTTTGTTCCATGCACATGTGTACTGACCTCCACGCTGATGAATTCTTCAGAATCAGATTTTGCTTTGTTTTGTGATTTAGTAAATTTTTTTCCAAGAGATAATTTGGGTAAAGTAAACGGAGGATTCTTTGGTATCTTTAATGCTAAATCATGTCTTGGTATTTTTCCTATCCAATCATCTACTGATTTTTCAAGCCAATCGTCT
>DAPQ01000004.1 GCA_002502175.1 Euryarchaeota archaeon UBA19
GTTGAATTGCATGATGACGATTATCGCTATAGCTGCAGATTCCAGAGAATTAGACGTTAGCGGAATGAGTGGTTCAGTAGAGAAACATATGGCTTCAGGCCCCCGTAGAGTATCGAAGTTGGAGGTTGAAATCTCCTTACCTACAGACTTGAATAGTGAAGATAGAGAATGGTTAATCAAGCGAGGCTTGGCTTGTCCTGTTCACAAATCGGTTAGTCAAGAAATGGAAGTGGAAGTCCAATTCCACTGAAAATTAGTGCATTTACAAGCCATCAGCATACAACTATTGATGCACTTTCTCATCAAGCGGAATATATGTTTAGACCTTTAGAGGGTGTAAGGGTTCTCGATTTATCCAGAGTATTAGCTGGACCATATACTGCAAAGTTACTTTCTGATTTAGGAGCAACCGTTCTGAGAGTTGAAGCACCTTGGGGTGATGATACTAGAGGATGGGGGCCTCCATTTACAGAGATTGAAAATGAACAAGTCGCAGCATATTGGACTTCTGTGAATTTAGGAAAATCAGTAATTAGAAAGAATCTCAAGATTCAAAGCGATTTGGAAGATGTCAGGAAATTGATTTCCGATTCAGACATAATTATCGAAAATTTCCGCCCTGGTAAGTTCGAGGAATGGTTTGGTTCATGGCCAGAAAATGCGATCGTTTGCAGCATTAGCGCCTACGGAAATGACGGCCCAAGATCTACAGAAGGTGGTTACGACATTGTAATGCAGGCACGTAGTGGATTGATGTCGATTACAGGTGACGAAAATGGAAATACCGCCAAAGTTGGAGTTGCAGTAATTGATGTTGCAACCGGATTGCACGCTAGTTCTGCAATTCTTGCAGCCCTTTACAGAAGAGAGAAAGAAGGAATTGGGGCCAAACTGACCTTATCACTCTGGGATTGTGCTTTGGATTTGTTAGTTAATCAAGCTCAGAACGCAATAATTTCTGGAATTGATCCTACAACGATGGGGACTTCGCATCCAAATCTAGTGCCCTATCGAGCCTATGCAACTTTAGACGGTGAGTTTGTTATTGCAGTAGGCTCAGATGAGCAATGGATGAAGTTGGTCAAAGCATTGAGATTAGAAATTCCAGAAGAGTCGAATTGGTCGAAAAATGCTCAACGTGTTGAAGATAGAGTATTGGTAGATGAATTAATTTCAAAATCTGTAATTGAATTCACATCTAATGAATTAGAAGCTTTACTCGATGGTATTCCATGTGCCCCTGTAAATTCAATCAAACAGGCGTTATCTGATTCACATTCTATCGAAAGGGGAATGTTAGATTCTACCGCAGGAATAAATCACGTATCCAGCCCTCATAGATTCCACACTTGAAAAATCACAGAGAAGATTCCGCTAACCATTCTTTCATGATACAGGATTGGCAGATTGGGCGACTTGTTATTTCCCCACATTGTTGACAATTTGTAACATCCGACTGATGACTCCCTCTTGCCTCTCGGTGTAACTCCCTAATCTGTTCCAAAGCGTGTAGCAATCCGTGACGAGCACCCGGGCTCTGGGCCTCCAATGAGGCTACAATTGCGCGGCTTTGTTGTCTCATTGCTCCAGGTGCATGAGGACAATCTCCGTGATGAATCGGAAGACCCTTGGAGAAGGCATAGGCATGAATTTCCTGTTCAGGCACCCAACGTAACGGAACTATGCGCGGTGCTAGTCCTTCGATTGGAGTGTCTGTGTGTGGGGCGAGTCTAACACTTCGCTCTATCTCGCCCTTCTGCAAATTCATCAATATCGATTGAGCCATATCGTCGAGGTTATGCCCTAGCGCCATAACATCTGCTTGCACCTTTTCGGCAAGGGCGTTGAGACTTTGCCTACGAAAAACACCACAATATGAGCAAGGCATCATTCCCTTGGCCTCATCATGATTATTGGCAATAATCGGCATTCTTTGTACGACTTCATCCATTCTTTCGTAACCCATTTCTTCGTAAGATAAAGTAACAAATTCGATTGACAAGGATTCGGCTAATTCCCTTGCACATTCCAATGACGGTAATCTGTATCCATCTATTCCCTCGTCAACACAACCGGCGATGATTTTCACATCGCGTCGCTTTCCAATAATATCCACCAGCATATCCAATAGCACTGCAGAATCCTTACCACCGGAGACGCAGGCTAGGATTGTGAATGGTCGACCATCCTCATGATTGGCGTTTTTGGGCAAGACCAATTGACTACGCAAATCCTTGGACACTCGCTTTCTGATCGACTGCCTCAGGTGATAGGCGCAGAAGTGTTGGCCGCTGTATTCTTGATGCAATATAGCAGGCTTATCACAGCGACTGCAAGTCTCTATGTCGATACCTGCGGCCATAACCTGCGGGCTGACCTCTGTGGCTTGAACCCAACTGATACTGCATGTAGAATGGGAATAAGGCCAATCGGTGCATATATTGGCGATATTTTTCACAACCTAACCATGAGCGAGGTTGGCAACCTACCCAATAGGGCAAATACAGCCGGAAAGAAGACCTCGCCTTGGATGGATAGATTCGTCCTCTTTGCTTGTATATTCGGGGCTTGGCAGATTAGTGGCCAAGTAATTTCTGCTATAGAACCTCAACTAGGGTGGTGGGCTAATCCGGTTGCTGTCATTATCCTTGGATTAGCTACTCTCTATATTTCTAGCCAAATAGTTCTATTTTTTGAGAAATTACTCGGAATTAGATGAGGGATTTAGGAATCCGATCTTGTACCGCGTAGACTAGCAATTCCAGTTTCGATTAGACCACTAACCCTCTGCCATGGGACCACATATCTCATTCCAGCCACCGCCAATAGGAATAATCCGGCTGAGATAACCTTCCCGTATGTCAATTGCAACTCAAGGGATTCGGAAACTTGTCCACTCCACTGTCCACCTTCCATTACAGCCACTATATCGAGCATTAGTGCATCAAACTCGAGTGCGAGTGCAGTAGTAATGGCGACACCGCCAATAATTGCAACTGTATGCAAAACATGACTGTTGACTACATTGTTGAATTGACGTACATATTCTGGATCTGACTTACTAGCATCTGGTAACATCACCGCATACTCAAGATGACCAATAACGGCATTGCCAGCCTCGTGGAATAGCAGTATCAGAATAGCAATTCCAAGTAAATCAACTGCTAGTGGGGAAATTAGCCCACCATACAGGGTGGCTTCGCCAATTTGCGCAGGCAGCGGCTTGAGGCCAATACCGGCCACTGTATCTGTGATTCCTTGGAAAGTAAGTAACGCGTGTACTCCGATAACCATCAAGAAGAAGCCGACCGACCAAGTAAGTGCCCTACGAGATAGGCTCCAGATACCGATTAATCCAGCCAGTATTGGCGCGAAGACAATCCCAACAAAGAATAACTCAATTGCTAATTGTAGCGGTTGGAATAGAGAACCTATGTGCTGCAATGGAATATGAAAACCGATAACTCCGATCTCATCAAACCAATCTAGAATGAATGGAACAAGGGCCCATAGTACAATAGCCCCGGTAAAACCTCTGCGAGTCCACTGCTTTATCTTTTCATCTCTAGCTTGATAGAGCATCCACAATCCTGCAATTAGGAAGCACATAGTAAGTGGAGCAACCTGACTAGCAAAGCCAGTTGAGTCGATTCCAGTCAATACTCGGGGTAAAATCAAACCATCACTTCCCGAAAGTGCATTATTTTGGAAAGAGGGTTGATCATTAACCCACATTAGACCTCTAGTATGTTCGTAAGAAGGACACCATTGGTTGCCGTCTTCTAGGAATCCATCATCACATGGGCCGTATACTTCAGTCATCCTGAACAATAAAGCGAGTAGAGCGGCTGTAGCGATTATCTGTAAGAATAGAATTTGCCAGCGACGGCGTAAACGAGGAAGATGTAATGTCTGACTTGGTGGTACTGTTTCCATTGCCATATCTTCACCTCCTTAAGCCGATTTAACCTGTAGCAGAGCCTGTGATAACTCAATATCTGGCATCCAATCGATGACCTTCGCTCCATATCCTGAAATTGCGGTTAATCTGTTCTGTCTCTCCAGCTTGAGTACCTCATAGGACATTCTTGGTATTCTACTTACCAATCTCTCAAGGTCGATACTTGATGGTGACAGAACGATGACCTCGTGGCCTTTACCTGCAAGGTTTCGGATTGCAGGGAGTGTTGTTCCATCGCCTTCGAGGCTACTTATGATGAATACCGGAGACCCTCGACTGATTCGAGAACTCATCGCATTGGTCACCGCTTGCAATGGCATACTGCCTTTGGAAGTTACACCAGCAAGCATACTCAGAGTCTTGTAGTACTGCTTATCACCGGTTTCTGGCGGTAGGTAGTTCATCCTATCACCATAGGTGACTATCGAAACAGAATCACGGCGGCGAATGAAATAATTAGCAATTGAAGCCGCCGCTACAGTACCCATCTCCAATGGATTTTTGAGGACTGTTCCTATTCTTGCAACGTCTCTAGTATCGAGAATGATGAACACGTCAGTAACAGCGTCACGAGTCTTTTCATTGACCATCAATTCTCCAGTTCTAGCAAATGCCTTCCAGTTGATCATTCGGAAGGCATCTCCAGGTAGGTACTCACGCAGGGAATAGAATTCCATTCCTTGACCGGGAGTTTTCAGAGTAGTAGCACCGGTATACATTTTTGGCACATTGGACCGGAGTAGGGCTTCCTCAACTTCTCGAACTTGTGGGAATACGGTTATGTCGGTTCGGTCGTCAACTTTTGATTCATTGACGAAGAGATTGAATGCATTACGATGACGGACAGAAACTGGCCCAACAGTGTAATGACCACGAAGTGGACAACGAACCGTATATCGCATTGTAGCAGATTGTCCAGGTCCGAGATTCATCCTCATCTGATTGATTCCTCGCCTCATTTTCATCTCATGAGGGACATTGTCGAATACCTCGAGCAATTGAGTTCGACGATACGAGTTATTGGTGACGCTGACTTCGACTAAGATATCGTCACCCTTGTACACATTTTGTGCTGAAATGTTTCGAGTAATCTCGAGGTCTGAGTGACCCGTCACCCAGCCGTTAATCACCAAGAAAGCGATGAATGTCAGACCAATTATCATCAATTGGAAATGAGATATCATCATTCCAATCAATATCAGAGAAATACCGCTGGTCAGCATGATCGCTGCCTTACGTGTCCACATTAGGCATCACTCTCCTCTGTAGTTTGACCCCATGCCTTGATTCGTTTGATTATTCCAACCAATTCATCTGGCTTATATCGTCTATCTTCAAAGATGAATTGGACTAAGACTTGATCATCGACTATACGCTGTAGTTCAGCGGCAGGTAGCGCATCGAATTCCTCTCGAGACATGGTATTGAGATTACGAACTCTCGTCAATAACACCTGCCGTATTTTCTGAGGTCTCTGATAATAGTCATACCTTCGAGCATCACCGAATCCGTAGTAGATGATGCGGAATACATGACGCCAATCCTCTGGATCATCCTTGCGAATCAGGACCGCCTCTAGTACGATAAAGAGAGTTAGGAATAGGATAAGCATAGCCATCCAATCATTGGTAAAGTAAACTAGAATGTAGTATAGTAGATTGTAGGTATCGCCCATTGGGGTTTCCTGCTGATGTCGAGATTCATCGAAAATTATGATGGCTTCTTCACCCGCATTTGTGCTCGTATTTCCTAGAAGTAGAGCTTCAGCGATAATGTCTAGAGCCCACTTGCGATTATCGTTTAACGGGACGAAGTCAGCGTACGGGCTATCAGGCCCTGCACTGTACAGTGAATTGATTAGAACCGAACCATCGCTGACAAAGTGAACTCGTCCGGAATCTGAATCAAGACACATTCTATCTACACAATATCTGACATATACAGCGAATGGGCCTTGTTCATCCCCTGCTATTCCTGCCGCCTCAAAGCCGACTGTAAGGTTACCATCATCGTTGGTATCTAAGTATGAGTCAAGGGTACTTGCACTAATGGCATAACGATTCTCAGCGGGATTGAATGCTCCATCCTTCTCAAATGCAGATGGAGAATTTGTCAATAGATTGTAGTTTTCTGTAAAGTCCCATTCACCGGTTTCTGAATCCCACCTATGGGCACAAAGCCCAACATTTTGCTCTGTGATCACGCCACCTACATTCGGGTCATATGGTTCGTCGTCAAGTAAATCGATTACTCCATCAAGATCCACATCGCGCAAACATGGATGCATCGCCATTGCAACTGAACCAGAAGTCGAAGTGAAATTGAATGCAGAAGTTTCGTTTACCCATACGAAATTGAAGTCTAGTTCTCTAGCCCATGCTTCACCATCGTAGAGGTGATGGCCCGAATAGGTCAAACCGTAATCATCTGCGAGACTCGCAGAGTAACCAAAATCATCCATCAATAGAAGAGTGCCGCCAGCGTCAACAAAATCCCTAATCGCGGAAATTTCTGAACTGGTGTATCCGTCCGCTTCTCGGAAATCGACAATGCTCTCATCTCCTGTAAATTTGGGCAGAGAAATTGTATCTCTCTCAACCCCTGAGATGACGAAAATTGCCTGTTCAGGATCATCAATTTCTGTAAGTAGTAACGGACTTGAGATTAATGCTGTGGTTTCAATTCCTAGATTCGATACTTCGTCTCTAAATCCGTTCAAATCGTTCCAATCGTCGCCGTAAGCAGACTGCTGTTTTTCACCGGTGATGATGTATGTTTGTAGAATTGAAAAGAGTAGAATTCCTAACATTAACCAGAACGTGGTAGTGATTGCAAGACGTCGAGTTTGCCTCGACGTTAGCCACCTCATCCAAACGCGAGAATCCGCCATGCTGCAAGTCACCGTTCCTACGGAACGTCTGACGAGCCTCAACTACGACTTAAGACCGTTATTCACCGCTGAACGGGGCTTGCATCGACTCAACGGGCAAGTTGAATATTCACTCCGACCTCTGCAATCTCTTCAACTGGAACAGAGAGTAGGCCTTCTACGGTCGGCCAAGGTAGCATTGCTGGATCCAAATCATTCTCTAGAGCTACCAGTAGAGCAGTGATTCTTCCAGTAGACATATCTATACTAAAATCCGCTAGAACTCCGAGCTTGTCGGATGCTTGATCGACGACATTTCGTCCAAGAATTTCTCGGCCGAAAGTCGTCGGCATTTTTTCACCTCAAACTGCTTCAATTCCAGAAAGTGTGTCTGGTCGGCGACGCACCGATTCGAGACCACTGGTTAGCATACCTTCCATGCGACCGTAGTACTCCATCATCTCATCGGTAATTGTAGGTCTAACCCTAGCGATTGCTTCCTCAAAGGATTTCTTCGAGACTGATTTTTTACCGGCTCGCATAGAGATTAGTGCTGCCTCTCGACAAATAGATTCGATATCGGCCCCAGTGTAATTATCAAGTTGGCCGGCTAAATCATCGAGGGAGAATTTGCCCAATGGCATATCTTTGGTGTGAATGCGGAGTATCTCCTTTCGTGAATCTGTATCAGGTGGAGGTATGTGTAATACTCTCTCGAAGCGACCACTTCTGAGAAGAGCAGGGTCAATCATCTCTGGTCGGTTTGTCGCAGCAACTACGATTACACCCTCCATCGTTTCTACACCATCCATGCTGGATAGTAATTGATTGACTACTCTATTCATCACATCTGAACCTTCACCAGACATATTGCGCCTAACTCCTGCAATACTCTCAAATTCATCTAAGAAAATAATCGAAGGACTGGATTGTTTGGCTTTCTTGAAGACCTCGCGCACCGCTCTTTCTGATTCGCCGACCCATTTGGATACCATTTCTGGACCTTTGATTGATATGAAATTGGCTTTAGCCTCGTTGGCAATTGCCTTTGCAATCAATGTTTTTCCAGTACCAGGGGCTCCAAATAGTACGATTCCACGTGGTGGATTGATTCCGAAATGTTCGAACATCTCGGGCTGAGTTAGTGGCCATTCGATACTTTCTTTCAAGCGCTCCTTGACCTCTTCTAAACCTCCTACTTGTTCCCAAGACACCTCAGGCACCTCTACGTAGATTTCACGCAGAGCGCTTGGTTCAATTTCCTTTATTGCCTCACGGAAATCAATCATTTTTACTTCCATCTTTTCTAGGACTTCGGCAGGAATCTGTTCCTCGTCCAAATCGATTTCAGGCAAGTAGCGACGTAGGGCCTTCATGGCCGCTTCTCTGACCAAGGCAGAGATATCTGCGCCGACGAATCCATAGGAATTATCCAGTAACCAATCCATATCGAAATCATCACTTATTGGCATACCTCTAGTATGTATGTTGATGATTTCCTCTCGACCATTTTTGTCAGGGACACCAATTTCCAATTCCCTGTCAAATCGACCCGGGCGCCTCAAAGCAGGGTCTATTGCGTCTCGTCGATTTGTTGCACCGATTACAACAACGTTGTCACGGCCCTGCATTCCATCGAGAAGTGTGAGAAGTTGTGCGACAACTCTGCGCTCTACCTCACCTGAGACGTCTTCACGCTTTGGAGCAATTGAATCCAATTCATCGATGAATATTATTGCGGGAGCATTGGTAGTGGCTTCGTCAAATATCTCCCGCAGTTGTTTTTCACTCTCTCCATAATATTTCGAAATTATTTCAGGTCCATTTATCGAGGTAAAATGCGCCTGTGTTTCAGATGCTACTGCTTTCGCAATCAGTGTCTTTCCAGTTCCAGGAGGGCCGTGTAATAGAACGCCTCTCGGAGGGTCAATCCCAAGTCTGCGGAACAGAACTGGGTGTTTCAATGGAAGTTCGATCATCTCACGAACTTTTTGCAATTGATCTCCAATGCCTCCAATATCCTCGTAAGTGATACTTGATATTTCGGCATCTTCATCCTCATCGACTGCTTCTTCCTTGATTATTATCTCAGTATCTGGTAACACCTGAACTGTGCCCTTCGGACTTGTTTGGACAATCTGGAAAGGTAATGCTTCGGCAAACAGAGTCATTCCAGGAATGAATATTCTATCGCCTGAAACCACTGGTCTCTTGTTTAGTCCACGGCGGGCAAATCCTTCAATTCCAGGTCCAAATCTAACCTTTTGTTGCTTGGCCATAACAGGACTTAGTACGAGTCGCGTACATGGCTGAGCTTCGACTTTCCTTACCGTAACTCGATCTCCGAGAGAAACACTTGCATTTTTTCGGATAATTCCGTCAATTCGAATTACTCCAAGGTTCGCATCTTCAGGTCTGCACCTCCAGACGATTGCGGCGGTAGAGCGTTCGCCCTCAATCTCGATTATATCGCCGGGTTTGAGGTTCAATTCGTTGTCAAATGGCACTCTTGCTCTGCCATGACCGACGTCGCTTGGGATTGCTTTGGCTACTCTAAGTTTCAATTCTTTGTCGGATTCCTCTGCCATATTCCCCCTCCTTGTAACACCGTGTCGACATCGGAGGTAGTTAAACCCCCCAATTGAGAATTGTCAAATCTGGCAATTCAGTTATCAGAATTACGAATAGCGATGCGGTGGTTTCATTGCTACTATTCGATTCGCACGAAGCATGACCCACGTTCTCGAGACTGGATTCGAATACATGGAAGCGAATAACCCGAATGGATCGCCAAAGGTTAGGGGTTACAACATTATCAACGGTAAGCTAACTCTGGCTAGCGATGGCGGGACTTACGAAAGCACAAACCCTGCATGGTTAGATGATTGTCTGGGAGAGTTCCCTCTTTCAACCAAAGAAGATGTGCATGAGGCTTTGAGAGCCGCTCGTTCAGCATTCCCCGATTGGGCTGCAACCCCTGCTCCAACTCGCGGTCAGGTAATTGGAAACATGGGTAGATTGTTGATGGAGCACAAAGAAGATCTTGTTCGTCTACAGGCTCGTGAAATTGGTAAAACATTGAAAGAATGTGGTGGTGAAATTCAGGAAGCAATTGACACATGTCTATTCTTCCAATCAGAGGGACGCAGACTCTATGGTCAGACAGTCAACTCAGAGTTACCTAACAAAGAATTGTTCACCTACCGTAGACCATTGGGGGTTTGTGGAATAATCAATTCTTGCAACTTCCCTTCAGCGGTCCCATTCTGGAAGATGATTCCAGCAATTATGTGCGGCAATACCTGCGTCTGGAAGTCCCCTCAAGACTCGCCCCTCCTTTCTTTCGCCCTAGCGCGTGTAATGCACGAAGCAGGATTGCCTGATGGTGTGATTAACTTGGTACATGGTAACGGAAGTGGAGCAGGTCAAGCACTAGTTGATTCAGCCGATTTAGGGATGGTAGACAAAATCTCATTCACAGGTAGTACCGCAGTCGGTAAGATGATTGGAGAAACTTGCGGTCGTAATCTTGTTAGCGCTTCCCTAGAATTAGGAGGGAAGAACCCACTTGTGATAATGCCTTCAGCAAATATGGAAAATGCCGTTGAGGGAGCCTACTGGGCAGGATTTGGAACTGCTGGCCAGCGTTGTACTAGCCTAGGAAATTTGATTATTCACGAAGATATCTATGATGAGTTTGTTGAACGATTAATGGAGAAGGTGAAATCCACTTCTATCGGTGATTCCATGCGGCATGATGGAGTGCTGTATGGTCCAATGCTATCCGAAAGATATGCAGTTGATTTCATGAAAGGTGTCGATATGTGTGAAAATAGTGGTGCAAAGAAAATTTGGGGTGAAGGTCGAATCACAAATGACAACAAGCCAGATAGTTTCCATGGAGATGCTAGCGAAGGCATCTACATATGGCCTCATGTCTATGTAGATGTCACAGAAGATATGGAGTGTTTCCACGAAGAGATTTTTGGGCCACTGGTAACTATTGTTAAGGCCCGAGATTTCGATCATGCATTGCATCTTGCAAATGCTTCACCCTATGGATTGTCCTCTGCAATTTACACCAATGATAGACTCGAGGCCTATCGATACAAGACTGGTATCAAGGCCGGTATGACTGGAATTAACAATTCGACAACTGGGGCCGAGGCTCACCTACCATTTGGAGGAGTCAAAGGTAGTGGAAATGGAACTCGCGAGTCAGGAATTTGGGTAATCGAGGCATACTCATACTGGCATGCAGTAAACGATGAATTATCTGGAAAGTTGCAACTCGCTCAAATGGATGTCGACGAAATCGAAATGGAAGAGGCCGACGCAGATTACGGCTCTCTTGCTTAATTGGAGGTGATTCTGTTGGAAATTTCCAGAGAATTTGTCCGGACGGTTGTCTTTGTTCTCGGCCCAATGGTACTTGCATCCTACGTCATAGGATTACGCCGAGCTGATGATCCAATGGCACTTTGGGGTGGTATCCCTGAATCTTGGAGAACCCTAAATGTCACCTGTATGTTCATCTCCGCTATTGGATTCCTTATCGTTTTCCAACAACTTCTGTTCGGATGGGAAGCTTCTGTTGTTGAAGGTGTAGGCTGGCCATGGAGTGGAGAGGTTTCTGAAGGTGGACATCAGAGACTATTGATTGCATTCTTACTAGTGCTGATTCCATCTATGTTTTGGCTTGAATTGACTTCACTTCACATCCGGACGGATACAATTTGGTCACAGTGGTTGGTTATTGGTTGTCTGTGGCTTGTCGTAACTGGAAACTTGCTACTGATGTCTTTTGGTTGGAGTGCTTGGCAAAGCGATGCATCCGGAAGTTCGATTCTACCGTTTGTTGGAGCCTCAATGCTCGCAATCCAAGTGATAATCAATGATGGAGTCCTTTGGGTTTGGAAATACCCCTGGTAATCAGAGCAAGCCTCTCTTCAATCCAGAAGAGCGTTGCATTCTTCTTTTGGGGTCAGAGACCAGTAAACATGTCATTGCATCCATGGGTTTAGCATTGGTCTCACACATTTCAAGGAGTGTTTTGTAATTTTGAATTTTAAGGAAAAATTGTCTCCCCGCATTCAGGACATGGTAGACCTGGCATGAATGCCCCTGGCATATATCCACAATTGAGACAAATAGAACTGGTTAGGTCGTCAATCATCTGGCTAAATCTCCTCGTTTAGCCAGCAGGGGGGGGTGTATTTACCCTACGGATTTTGAACAATCGCAAGAGACTCTTGAACTGGTGGAATGCAATTACTTATTGCTGTCGAACTGCGCGTTTAGACCGTCAGGTGCGGAGATGAGTCAGGGCATCACTTTCCCACTCCCGATGAAGAAGGGATTTGGAGCTACTGACAGAGTCGATAAATGGTGGAAGCAGCCACTTTGGATGGCAACCGCACTCACGGCAGCAGTGATTTACACTGGTCTCAGAGTTGTTTTTTTCGATGGCGAAATCCACTATGACAATCACAGAGTGACCTCTCCGATATTCTCTCCTGACATTATTCACATGTTCGATATATCGGCGCCAAGTTGGGCGAATTCAGCCATGCTGATTCTTTGGATACCTTTTGGATTTCGAGGAACATGCTACTATATGCGTCGTGTTTACCACAGAGTGTTTTTCCAAAATCCTACTGGGTGTGTCGTATCAAAACCATGGGATGAATATTCAGGAGAAACTGGGCTTTTTGTCCTAAACAATATCCATCGCTACATGTTATACCTCGCAATCATGGTGTTAATCGTCAAGATTTACGATGTCTGGCACACGATGCAATTTCACGAAGGTTCTTCTGACACATTAGGTGTTTCAGTGGGTACACTGGTTCTTGCTACCGAGTCATTCCTGCTCACCATGTACGTTGTATCTTGTCATGCCTTCAGACACATGTTTGGTGGAGGATCAGATCGATGGACTGGAAAATTTGGTCGAATAATTGGAAAGGTTTACTGGAGGGTCAGTAGCACAAATGTCCACCATGCGTTTTGGTTTTGGACGAGTCTAGCGATGGTTTTCATTGGAGATTTATTTGTTTGGTCGGTTGCAGAAGGAATTCTTAGTGATCCAGTATTGCTAATGCTTTGAGGTGAAATGATGGATAAGACATACATGACTCACGAGTTTGATGTCGTCATCATTGGTGCAGGTGGTGCAGGACTTAGAGCCGCTATAGCAGCTAGTCAAGAGGGAGCAAGTGTGGCTTTAGTTTGTAAATCGATGCTTGGAAAAGCCCACACTGTAATGGCTGAAGGAGGTGCTGCTGCTGCCTTGGCAAACAAAGACCCAAGAGATAGTTGGAAAGTTCACTTTCGTGACACTATGAAGGGTGGAAAATATCTCAGTGATTGGAGGATGGCCAAAATCCATGCTCAACAAGCTCCTGATAGAATCAGGGAACTCGAGACTTGGGGCGCCGTATTCGACAGAACCCCAAAGGGACTAACCAGTCAGAGAAATTTCGGAGGGCATACCTATCCTAGACTAGCTCACATCGGTGATGCAACCGGATTAGAATTGATTCGAACACTTCAAGAAAAAGGAGTTCACATGGGAATGGATGTTTTCATGGAATTCACCGTTCGAAGATTATTCACTAACAATGGTGAAGTTACTGGTTGTTTTGCATACGATAGAAACGATGGATCTCTCCATCTTTTCAAAGCTAAATCAATTGTTCTTGCTACCGGTGGAATTACTCGATGTTGGGCAGTGTGCTCGGGTTCTTGGGAATACACTGGTGAAGGGCATGCTTTGGCATATTGGGCTGGAGCAGAAATAGGAGATATGGAATTTGTCCAATTCCATCCAACAGGAATGATTTGGCCTCCGAGTGTCAAAGGTATTCTCGTAACCGAGGGAGTAAGAGGAGAGGGCGGAATGTTGACTAATTCAGAAGGTCAGAGATTCATGTTCGACTACATTCCTGAAATGTACGCAGATGAATTTGCAGATACGGAAAAAGAAGCCCTAGAATGGGTAGATGAGGTTATTTCCGGAAAACTAGCCACAAAGAGAAGGCCACCAGAATTACTTACGAGAGATGTTGTCGCTAAAGCAATCAACTCTGAAAGAGACGCAGGACGAGCTAGTGAACATGGAGGAGCATACCTAGATATCTCTTGGAGAACTCCAGAGGATGTCAAGAAGAAACTTCCAGGAATGTATCATCAATTCAAGGAATTGGCTGCAGTCGATATCACGACTACAAAGATGGAGGTAGGACCGACAGCACATTACGTCATGGGTGGAGTAAAGGTTCATCCTGAAACTCAGGAGTCGACCGTGAGAGGATTGTATGCTGCTGGCGAAGCAGCAACTGGATTACATGGTGCCAATCGACTCGGCGGAAATTCACTTAGCGATCTAATCGTTTTTGGAAAGATAGCTGGAGAACATGCTGCAGCAAGAGCAGAAAAAATCGATTCTTTTGCTGAAATACCCGATGAAGAAATTGCAGATGTAATTTCCGAAACTCTAGCGCCGTTGGCACGTGAGAAAGGTGAAAATCCAGCTGCCGTTGTAGAAGACCTACGTGAGATGATGCAAGAAAAAGTCGGAATCATTAGAACCGGTAAATTGTTGCAAGAGGCTCTCAAAGATCTTGATGAACTTGAGGCCCGTGCGGCGATTACTAGCCCTGGAGGGTCAAGAATATACAATCCAGGCTGGCATCAAGCTCTAGAATTGGATGCTATGATTGATGTGTCTCGTATGTGTGCTTTAGCTGCGCTAGAACGGGAAGAATCTCGAGGAGGACATACTCGAGATGATTTTCCTGTACCCGATCATAGCCATTGGGGGAAGGTGAATAGTGTAATTTCCCTCTCCGAAGATGGTTCAATGAACATAGAACACACAACTTATCCACCAATAGATGAAGAATTCAAAGCATTACTTGATGCAGAAGACCTACACGAGGAGGGTTCGTGAGTATGTCAAAGGAGGTTACCTTCAGAGTATTTCGGGGGGTTGGAGATGCCCATGGCGAAGCTCTAGGAAAGATGGTTGACTATACCGTCGAAATGGACGAAGGAATGGTTGTACTAGACGTCATACACCGGATTCAGGCAGAGCATGCTCCTGACCTATCCTGTAGATGGAACTGCAAAGCTGGTAAGTGCGGATCTTGTAGCGCTGAAGTTAACGGAATGCCTCGACTGATGTGCATGACACGAATGGAGGACATAATGGAAGAGACTCCTGAAGGAGAACCTGTTACTGTCAAGCCTATGCAAGCTTTCCCAATCACAAAAGATCTCGTTACTGATTTGTCTTGGGCATATGAAATGAACAAGAAAATGGTTCCAGTCAATGGACCAGAAGAGCTTGATTGGGAATTCAAACAAGAAGAAGCAGATCGCATACAGGAATTCAGAGCATGTATAGAGTGTATGCTCTGTGTCAACACTTGTCACGTTCTTCGTGAACATCAAAAGTTTGACGAATTTGCGGGGCCTAGATTCTTCGTTAGATTAGCAGGTCTGGAAATGCATCCTTTGGATACTGAAAGCCGCATACCAGAAATCAAGGAAGACTTTGGACTAGGGTATTGTAATATCACGAGGTGCTGTACTGAGGTATGTCCAGCCGGAATTAACATCACAGATAATGCAATCATTCCTCTGAAAGAGAGGGTAGTTACAGAGTATTATGACCCATTGGCAATGATTGCTCGAAAGTTGGGATTGAAGACATAATCGAAATCACCCGTCCGCGCATCCGCTAGGGTGTCACGGACGGGTTTACGTAAATCAGCGCAGATGACCGTAAGTCAGCGCACTCTGAGTTAATCAGAGGTGCTTGATGCCGGTCTTCTTCACGTTGGCCTTCTTGATCTTGTCAGGAAGCCATGCTGGCCCATTCGCAGGCTTAGGGACCATAGCGGTCGAGCCTGTGAACATGTGCACCTTATTCGTACCGCGCTCGCGCAGCTGAATATCGGTGTGACCACGTGTAGCTGCTTTCAGAGCGGCGCCGCGTGGTTGCTTGCTTACAAACACCTGAGCAGTATCCTTTCCGCCTTCCATCAACACGAAGTATTTCTTAGACATTGAATTATCCACCTCCGCAAAGGCGGCGACTCAGGGAGATTATGAAGTTTGAGGCGAATAATCGCATTACTGCGCCGCTGTAGGCACCTTTTGGGTAAATTCAGGATGCTTTCTTGAGCGAAAAAATAACTCACAATTCAGCACAAGCAAGGGTCTTTGTGTTTAGAACACCGTCGATTGAGCGTATGTTTTCCACTACCAATCGTGCGATTAAACCCATATTTTCTGCCTCTATTTTGAGGATTAAATCGTGGTCTCCAAACAATAGATTCGCATCAACCACAAAGGGTAATTCTGAGGCTGCATTGAAAACCTCGTATTCGGCACCTGGTTCGACATTGATTAGTACATACCCGACGGACATTGTGTTTTGATGCAGGGGCTTAGAGGGAATGAACCCTTTGTTGAGAGGGAAATTAGGGAATTGGCAGACGAAGAGGTGAAAGCGGACGGCCTCATCTCACACTTGTATGGCGGAGACTGTCATTGTCCGACAATGCCAATACGGTGATGTCCGAGTCCTGTATGGTAACATTCTACGAGTAGAAGGTGACCTTCTAGTTACAACCGCCAATAATCGCCTTGCGGGAAGAGAAGGTTTGGATGAAAAAATACAGCAAAAGGCTGGACCTGAACTACGAGAATTTTGCCACGGAATCGCAGTGGAAAGACGCAAAGAAAATTTGCAACCATGCGGAGTTGGAGAAGCGGTAACCACACCTGGATTTAATTTGTCATTTGAGAATATAGTCCATGTTGTTGGACCAGATTGCCGCCGCCCCACTCAAGATAATTTTAGACGAGATTTGTTGAAGCAGTCTTACGCATCGATGTTTGAGCAGATTGAAAAGGTGAAGAAAAGGAAAACACTAGTTATGCCTCCAATTAGTATGGATGTATTCGCATATCCACATCGCGAAGGAGCTAGGATGACTATGGAAATAGTACTAGCATGGATGGATGAAGGGGAAGACCCTGGTGTCGACCAGGTGCTAATCGTTACCGATGATAATAACTTCCTCAATAATATGAAAACCGTATATCGAGAATCGGAAGACCGATTTCCAGGCGTTGACCAGACTCGTGCATATAGAAAAGGAAAATATGCTTGATTTTGACCCTCAGCGATCGAGAGTCTGTATGTGAAGTTCTACGGCTTCGCTGAGAGTTAGCCTCCCAACAGCAACAGCTCGAGCAAGTTGCGAGGGAATCGTCAATCTACCTTCAGATATGCTACGACTTCGCCGTTGAATTTCGCGTACTTCTCCCTCTGTTGGGATTACCTGTAGACGTTCTGTGACTGGAACTCCTTCCTTTGTACAAATTGCACGAGCTGCCGAGACATGGTCGTGACGTGAGCCTATGGAAGTCGAAGTTTCATCAACAAATTGTACTGAAAGTCCCCTCGCCAAACAAACATTGGCGATTCTGGAAGATATCGTGGGTGAACCATTACCAATTCTAACTACGGATTCAGGTGGCATGAAATCATTCAGAATAGCAATCACTTGATCGACAGTAGCATCGACTGATTCCATTTGAATAGACCCTGCTGGACGACCATCAGCAATCCAAGAGAGCCCTGGACGTGGGCCGGGATCGATGCCGAAACATATCCGTTGGACCTTTTCGCCTACTGCAATTCTATTCATGATGGAAGAAATTACTGAATCGATTTCTTCTATTGCACATCCTATCCCTCTTGCATCTTTGGTGCCCCCAACTTCGGCATGCGATGCTATCCAGAAATCAACACGATTCGGAACGGGATGTTCAGGGTCGAGTTGCATATGTTCGATACCAGAATCTCTCAAACGATCTAACAATCTGTAGGCCAAACGGAAATCATCGGTACGGACTGCAACCTCCGGCACGATAAGAGACAATCGCACTCTGTCTTCAATCGTTGCCATACATAGGTCACTAATTCTACAATTTTCCTACATTTGGAAAATATTCACCGAATTATCTTGAAAACCTCGAAACGTTACACTCCGAGGCTGCCTCAAGCGATGTCGTCAAGAACCCTGACAATGCGCTATGCACATGACTGGGGTCTACGAGCGGGAATTACGCTCGGTTCTCGCGGGCGAGAGAAAGGGTGTAGTCGCGATTACTCGCTCATGTACAGAAGTTGAGCGGGCACGGGCTATGCAGGTCTGTCAAAGACCATTCCTAGTCGTAAGAGCACCTGGAAGTGGTTCTGAAGGAACTGGAGATATTCTTGCTCTTCGAGGCGATATGTGCATGCCGATTGAGGTGAAATCCTCAAAAACTGACAAAATCTACCTTTCTGGTCGTACCAAAGACCAGTATGATGCCCTGAAAACAACCGGAGAAAGATGCGGTCTTCTACCGCTGTATGCCTTCCGGCTCAAAGGCGTTAGAGGTGATAGCTGGAGAGTGATGAAAGTACCAGTAGAAGGGTTAACCGGGAAACTTCGAGTTCTATCGAGGAGCATCCCGAATGTTCCACTTACCAGAAATGGCTCTCCATACCTGAATTGGCACGATGGTATGCCATTACACAGGTTTCTAGCATTAATCAGTCGATCAGATGGTGCAAGGGCTATTGAAAAATCGACCAACTTCGGAGAAATTAGCCGGAGGATACAGGATGCCAGTAGCCTTTCTGAGACCAGTTCTTCAAGTGATTATTCACTCTCTGTGGAATCACCAGAGAGTCTCGATTCAGCGTAATCGAGTTGCGCCTTGGCCTGTTCGAGTTCCTGATGGAGTTCATCCAACTTAGCCTGCCTTAGTAATCTAGCAACTGCGGCTGTGTCACGACGTAGGCTATCTAATTCTCGAGATTGTTTACGTTCGGGAATATCCCCCCGCTCAGCCATGTTCTCCCGAGTAGCCATCAGGTCAAGTCAGTTGCGCATTCATTGACGAGTATTCAAGTGGGGGCAGCAGAGGCGGATAGTCATGGAAAGAGGGCTGAGCCTGAATCAGATCCTCTTTGTCGGATTGCTGGCTTGGGCTGGAGTTAGGGGCTGGGCTCCAGTTTGGGCTCTAGTATTGATTGCAGCATGGTACTTTGCTTTGGTCTATTTAGAACAGAATGGAACCTTGGACAAATGGAATGCAACTAGAGTTCTTGGAATCATATTGATGCTAAGAACGGGGAAGGGAAAGATTGCCCTTGAACAGTTGGCTAAACCACGTAAATTTTGGAGAGCATATGGAGAATTTTCGATTTGGTTGTGCTTCATAGTAATGTTCGGCGTTATCCTCTTGATAATCAGCGCAGCACTGGCAACCGCAGCGGCTCCCGCACAACAAGAGGTATTGCCTGCATCAGATCTTCTCCTTATTCCGGGTGTCACTAGTTTTGTTCCATTCTGGTGGCCAATTATTGCTCTGATTTTTGCCTTAGTTATTCACGAATATAGTCACGGAATACAGGCTAGGGCACACGGTATGCAAGTTCGATCATTCGGACTTCTTCTAGCTGGTTTGCTTCCCGTTGGGGCATTTGCTGAACCCGAGTATGAGGAAATGTCCCGTGCACCCAGAAGAGAAAGAATGCGATTATTCGCCGCTGGACCTTCAATCAACCTGATTGCCACATTTATCGTCTTAGTTTTGTTATCCGCGACAGCGAATGGATTTGTCGCAAAAAATCCAGGAGTTCACGCAACTGGGATTATTGCTGAAACTGGGGCTCAGGATGCTGGGTTAATGGCGTACGAAACCATTACTCATATCGATAATAATGTAGTGGCTAATCGCGATGATTTTACTGAGGTAATGAAAGATTATTCATCTGGGCAGGTTGCTAATTTCACTGTCATATCTTCTCAAGCAAATGATGCAGAAACACGGGTAGTGGAAATCACTTTCACAGATCGTTGGCAGTATCATATGGACCAATGCCAACAAACTACTGGTTGTGATATGGAAGAAACTAGAGTGTTAATGGAGGCACAAGGAATCGAACAAGGCGACGCCTTTGTTGGAGTTAGTAATCTCCGCTCGAACACAGCAGCAGTGGATGGTTGGAGCTTCTTAGCAGATGATGATTTGAGCGGGCTTCAGAAAGGATTGATTTTGCTGGTGGCACCGTTGATTATGTTAGGGGTTCCTATTCAAAATGATGGCCACACAATGCCTCTAGAAGAACGAGCGATGTTGGCTGCCGGAGATGGGATAATTGCCTCAAACATCGGAACTGAAGGTATGTTGGCGGCTTTCGATTTCCTTTTCTGGCTGGCTTGGATTAACTTCCTTCTTGGATTCGCCAATCTAATCCCAATGATTCCATTCGATGGCGGCCACATATTCAGAGACGCCACGCATTCAACTATGCGATTCATTATGCGTGGCGGTGATCCAATCCGTATTGAGAATGCAGCAAACAGGTTGAGTTCTATGAGTAGCCTTCTAGTGCTATTCATTGTAATTATCCCAATCATTATACCTCGATTGGTAAGTTGAAAGAATTGGCTATTCTTCCTCATCTGATTGAGATTGATTCTTGCTGTTAATTCGATCTGTAATCATCTCAATGATTACAGGAGTGGCGATTACTATAGCGACCATAATCGCCAGATTGCTCCAAGAATTGGGAGTGACTTGACCATCTGTTCCACTAGCATAGAGCTTGACAGCACCCACCCAAGGAATTTCCAATGAAGCGACACCAATAATCCACTCATCCTTGATTGCGGTAACCAACTCACCATTTTCATCAGTAAGTGATTGCTGATCGTACTGGCAGCCGTTGCTCCATCGATTGTCACCTGTAGTAATGTAGCCCTCATGTTGAGGCACCCAATTACTAACAGTTAGTTTCGAATTACCATGGTAGCAATCGTAATCCAATTCCACGGTGATTGAATCTGCGGCTACAATATCTGTTCCTGGTACATCCCAACCTCCGTTAGGATTCTCTACAGCTTTGAATAAAGCACGATGAATTACAGGAGTATCGCTACCACCATTCTTCCTGAATATGATCACATCGCCGGGCATTCCATGAGTTTCGTAACCCTCGTGCTTACCACCAATTTGTGTTGCTTCTGCAAAGGTGATTATTTGGTGGCGGTCAGGAGACATTACTAGGACTAAGTCACCTGGGTCTATCGCTCCAACAGAACCTTGCTCAGGATCATGCATCATCGAACCAGATTCGACCACGACCATAGGTGGATAAGTGCCGGTTGCAATAGTCATCGAGCCCAATAGAAGTATGACCAATCCGATTGCAAGACTTGCTTCTCGCTTGAGTACTTGAATATCCACAATCACTCCTCCTCAATGTGAGTCGAAGCCGTGCTACTTTCAGTATCAGACGAGTCTTCCAGATTAGCAGGTCTAGTCAAAAACACCATGGTCAAAGAGGCGGTGGCGAGGAGGAGACTAACTCCATCAAAATAGGGAGCGGGTTCGTGAATCGAAGAGTCTCCAGCAAGCCATAGGGTTAGATCTACGGTGTATTCCCTAGGGCCGCCTCCCTGTTTAGCGAGGCCAAAAATCATGTTGTAAAGTAAGAGACCGGCACTAATTGATGTTAAACCTAGAATTGTACGATTTGCCTCTCTGTCCCGCAAAATCTTGGCCCCAGGAAGCAATGTTGACAATCGAGAGTTTGTGGTATTCCACCAAGTGTTAGAATATGTGGAAGAATCGTTTGAATTTGATTCTAAAGAAATTTCATCCCAAGGCTCAGATACTCTTTCTACGGAATCTTCGGAGATCTCAGTCATGGATTCTATTGACCTTACTCCTGCAGGTTTAATGTGTCTAAATCTGGAACCGACTTTAATCCCCAATTCATTGTACAGTCTCACAAGATGAGATTGGTATACTGGACCGAGCATATCTGCGGCCTCCTCAGCTTCCTTACGCCGTCTGAGAACCTCAGGACGTGAATCGAGGAGGAGTATTTCGTCAAGGGCCGCCTTGTGACCGAGATATACAAAAAATTCCGGCACTATCCAAAAGGCTAGAGTTCCTCCAACGATTAAACCAAGCCAACTCCACGGCACCCACATTTCCTTTGAGTCGTCTGTTGTACCACCTAGAACAAACAAGAAAAGTAGACCCCAAATTGTTGCTGCAAGAGACAGTATTGTAAGAGATGAAACTATTCGGAAATGGTTGTCCTTTTGACCCATCCACCATCTTCGAAAGGTATTGCTAAGTCGCTTGAAAGGACCTGCCATCACCATATGGGTCACGCTCATGGATTATCTCCCTTATCGCCCGACGTTCCAATGGATTCATGTTTGAAACCGAGCCTCGCGAATCCATGAATCGCTCTTTGGGTGCTGTGTTGATCGCATTCAGCCTATTTCTCTCGGGATGTACTTCAGAGACCGAAAAGCCCCTCGACCCTCTGCAGGATGAGGACGGAGACGGGCTTTCAAACGGCTGGGAATTAGAGCGTGGTTTTGACCCTAGAAATGCCTCAGATATGCTAATTTGTCAAGGTCAGGCAAAATTCTGTGAGCGACAATATGACAATCACACCTTCCCAGAAACTCATAATTCGTTCTCAACCTTTGAAGACGAAGTTTGGATGGCAGTAAATCACTACACTGCTCTACAAGCACAATGGGATGGAGGCATCCGTGCCTTCATGATTGACATTCATCATTTGAGCAATGATGATACAGAAAAAGAAGATGTACGATTTTGTCATGGTAGTCCAGATGCGTTTCCTCACCCTTGCATGTATTCTGAAGTAGATGCCTTTGCTTGGTTAAGTCAACTAAACTCACTGATGAACAATAGTTCGGGTGATGTTGTTACCCTACTAATCGAGAACTATGTTCCCGGCGAACATGTAGATTATCTGTTCAATGTCACCGGAATGAGAGACAAAACTTGGGTCCATCAAGTTGGAGAAGATTGGCCAATGCTTGGTGATATGGTTCTGAATGGAAAAACACTGGTCGTCTTCTGGGATTATTCCGATGATGAGAGATGGCCGTGGTTACATCATGCTTGGACTCATTCTTGGGATACACCATATGGAGAGGACGAAGAAAGTCAGATGTCATGTACGGTCGGAAGAGGAAGCGGCGAAGCAGAAGCTTGGCATCTAAACAACTGGCTAAGCACGCCTTGGGGGTTTGCTGATCCGATACGATCTTCTGACGTGAACGATTACGATTTCCTCTTGACAAGAGCCATAGAATGTTGGGAAGTTTTTGATGATAGACCAACCTTCATCGCTGTTGATTATTGGGGCAATGGAGAGATACTCAATGTTACACTCACCCTCAATGAAATGGATCATTGGTCCGACGAAATACCCCCTCATCCGGGAATCTGATTTCGGATTCTAGATTTGTCAATCTAACCAATCGGTTCATGTTGGTCGGGCTATGCCAAAGGCTCGATGTCTGCCGAGGCTCTCGAACTTCTACACCCGCAAGTTCGGGAATTAGTCGAGCAGCGAGGCTGGAAATTGACTCCGGTACAAGAGGCTGCAACCGCTGATTTGATCGATGGGAAGGACCGGATTTTAGTTGCGCCAACTGGTAGTGGAAAAACAGAAGCGGCAGTTCTTCCAATTGCTTCGAGAGCCCTGAAAGAAGATTGGAATTCTCTATCAATACTGTATATTACACCGCTTAGAGCATTAAATCGAGATATTGACAGGCGGTTGGCTAACTTGCTCGAACCGCTTGGCATAAGTGTTGGACTACGCCACGGTGATACCAGTCAAAAAGAGAGAACTAAGCAATCAAAGAAGCCTCCAAATTTGTTGGTGACAACCCCTGAGACTGCTCAGATTATGTTGCTAGGAAGTCGATTGAGAGAACATCTAGCAGGAGTAAAAGCTGTTATTTTGGACGAAGTTCACGATTTGGCCGCTAGTGAGAGAGGAGCGCAACTATTGATTGGACTCGAAAGAATTTCTGGTTTGGAAGGAACTAGCGGCCGATTCCAAAGAGTAGGACTTTCAGCAACTGTGGGTAATCCAGAGGAGGTCGCTAATTGGATGTCGGCGGGGGCAAAACCAATTTTTGGACCGGCCCCAAGAACAACCAAAGTTACCGTTCATCGAGAAACCCCGACAGCAGAAGATGACCTATTAGCAGGTGAATGGGCGATTTCACCAAAGTCGATTGCCGCATTTCGTCATCTTGCGAATACGCTGATTGAAGATTCGCCT
>DAPQ01000065.1:0-219 GCA_002502175.1 Euryarchaeota archaeon UBA19
GAGGATGATGACGACGACGACGAAAACTCAAAAGAAAGTTCAAACAGGGGGATGAAAAATCAATCTAGGACAATTAATACGTTAATCAAATTGTTTGCATACCTTATATTCTTCACACTAGCAATAACCGCTACTACACACCTTTTGGATAAACCAGGAAAGTCAGAAGAAGAGTGAGTATCAATTGACTCGTGGTTTCCTAGCGATTTCATATCAGAA
>DAPQ01000065.1:594-10254 GCA_002502175.1 Euryarchaeota archaeon UBA19
CGTCCACCATCAAGCTTCAATCGGAGGCGCAAGCTGATTGAGGATCTTTAGCAAGCCACGAAGAGTTACTTCACTGATTCCAGATACCTTGCAGACTTCACTTTGGGTTCTTGGTGAAGTACTCTCTTGCGAGACGCGATAGAGAATCACTCCAGCAATACCTGAAGGCTTCTTTCCTTGCCAAGATAGGTCTTCTCCGACCTTCTTCCACATGTTACGGGCTGCTCCTAATACGGGTGGAGGAAGTTGTAGGTCTGAATGGAACTTTTCGAAGTACTCTTCAGGCCCAGTAATGTGATGTGTACCTAAGTTCCTAGCAACTAAGCGAATGGTTCTCTTCAGTTCTTTTTCCTCTACTTCGGTTCTCATATCGAATGCTTCAGCAATCTCTTCGATTTTACGAGGAATTCTTGCTTCGCGCGCGGCGATGTAAACACAAGCAGCAGATACGCCGCGAATACTACGACCGGTTACCAAGCCACGTTCTACAGAGTGTCGGTAAAGCGAAGCTGCTTGCTGTTCAATCTGAGGCGGCAAGTCTCCACGATCACGGATGAACTGCATTGCAGTCGTTAGGTTGCGCGCACGCGAGTCTCTTGTCTTACTTCTCTGGTCAATACGCTGACGCCTTCGCCAATCTCGAGCCGACTTACCAGTCATTCCATGGCGCTTTGCAGCACCTGAAGTCAAGTCAATACGACTTATTTCGGTAGAGAGGCCTTTGTCAGAGATTGTCAGAGTTGTTGGCGCTCCGACTCTGCTGCGATCCGCAGCGTCGGAGTGATTTACCCACTCTGCCCCAGGGTCAATCATATTCTGAGCTGCAACAAATCCACAAACAGCACAACTGGTTTCACCACGTACTACATCCGTGTCCCACTCATCACTTCCACAAACTTCGCAAGCACCTGATACAATCTCGGTATTCCTGGCTTGCGAAGGGCGTACACCACTTACAAATGGCTTCTTTCTCTTTGTGTTTCTCATAGTACTCTTCTCCTTGGGTTGTTGGCTCTTAGTGCTTCGTTCACTCATGTTAACTCTTGGTTGTATAGTGCCGCCCATCAGTTATAAAACTTTGTCCTATATGTTTGGTTAAAATTTACAGAAATAGTGCCATTACTCTCTAATTTGTCAATAGAGAGATTATTGCACCTATCGCTTCCCCAAAGGTTCGTGTCAGATAGTCCACCGGTGCGTACTGCGTTGTATGCTTGCCATCTAGAGTCAGAGGCAAAGATGGTTGATTTCCATGGGTTTGAATTGCCAATATGGTATAGCTCAATCCAAGAGGAACATCTGGCTTGCAGATCTTCAGCAGGAATGTTCGATGTTTCACACATGGGCTTCTTCTCCTTCCGAGGCGACAAAGTTAGACAGTGGCTCGAGAGTATATCAACTCAGAGAGTTTCTTCCTTTGCTCCAGGCCGTTGCGGTTACACACATTTTCTTGACCATGAGGGTCAAATCATCGATGACATGATTTTTGCAATTAAATCCGATGATTGTGTATTGGGAGTGCCGAATGCCTCCATGGTTCCAACCATGTGGAATTGGTTCTGTGAATTATTACCTGATGATGGCTCGGTAACTGTAGAGAATCTTTCAGATGAGACAAGTATTATTGCTCTACAAGGACCAAATTCCGCAGAAATTCTCACCGCTGCATTGGGTGGAGAAAATAGCATTGGGCGCTTCAAGTGTCAAGAAATAGCCCCCAATGAAGCGGGAATAACCGGTTGGATTCAGGGCACGGGTTACACCGGAGAGAGTGGTGCAGAAATTTTTGTTCCGAACGAACAGGCCGGCTTACTATGGAATCTGTTTTTGGACTCAGGCAGGAGTCACGGTTTGGTTCCGGTTGGTTTGGGTGCTAGGGACACACTTAGGCTTGAGAAAGGCTACTTATTATCCGGTCAAGACTTCCTCTGGCCAGGTTTAGGAATTCAGCCTGATGAATCTTTACCCTCAGATTTCCTTGCCCGCGACACAGCAGAGACAGCCGTTCCATTTGGCCTCGATATGGATCACGACTTTGTTGGCCGCAGCCGCGTTCTATCTTCGCTAGATTCGGGTGTAAAATGGCATGGTCTTCGATGTCTTGACAGAGGCCCTGCGCCTCGATTAGGTCACGCTGTAAAATCATCTGATGACGACGATTCAGAAATAATCGGATACGTAACTAGTGGCTGCCCATCCCCGTCTCTATCGAGGACAGGAATAGCCATGGCCTACCTAGACAATGTCGAAATTGGCACAGAGGTTTGGATTCAGGCCAGTCCAAGAAGGCGAGTAAGGGCAGAAGTAGTCCGCCCTCCTTTCGTTTGATTGTGTAGAGAATTCTCTATGAGAATTTACCTCTGCGCCGGCGTAATACTCATGACCATTGTTGGCCAGCGGATAATTAGGTGAGCATATGAGTGCAAGATTTGAAGCGGTCGCACTTAAGAAACTGCAAGAGATTATTCAGGAAAAAGGGATTAGTGCTGAGGCAATATTTTCTAAATTCGATATTAATAATGACGGAAGTTTAGACCCCGAAGAATTTAGGCGAGCAATAGCATCAATTACAGGTCAAAATGCCCCTGATGCAATAATTAGGGCGGTTTTCTCAGCTCTTGATAGCGATGGTGACAACACTCTAGATCTTGCAGAACTCCTTGCCTTGGCAGGAGGTGGACAAGCCGGAGCAATCACAGGAGAAGTCAATGAAATCACAATTCAGGGACATACCATTCCAGAATACAACGGCAATTATCTTCGCGGAGAAGACATTAACGGGCAACCAAGTTTTTCCAAGCCTTCAGGTCATACACTTTACTTTTACAATATGTCAGCTGGAGGCGCTAAGTCTTGGAGCTTGCATAAACGTCGAACGGATGGTAGTAAAGATCACTATGATGGGGGATGGACTAGACCTCCTTCATCCGGAGGCCTGCCATTAGGTTCCAGAAGATGGGTTGGTGTAGGAATGCTAACCATCACTGCAGTCGGTGATCGGTTAACTCCAACTGCACAAGAAGCAGAAGATGAAGAAACAACAGATATCAGAATTGAAATCCAGAAAGCAAGATACAAGTCAAACGAATCAATCTCGGTTAATTTCACCGGGCCTACATTAGGTTCTGATTCATGGTTAGGTGTTGTGCCTGCTAAAATAAAGCATGGGGATTCAACAGTAAATAGATACAACCGAGTTTCTTATTTTGATATGGAGGGGCAATCTATTGGAACTCACATCTTTGAAAATCCAGGAGAGGGCGATTGGACAATCAGAATGAATGAGGGTTCCGGAGATGAATTGGCTTATGTTGAGTTTAGCGTTGATCTGGCTGAAGAGGAAGAACTCAATCCAATTCCAGTGGAGTCTGATGAATCCAATTTAGAATCTACTTCCGATGATGGGTTATACTCTGTAGATAAGATGATGACAGATCTTGGTCCTGACTTTACCAACGACCTTGAGAGCTTACTTTCCAATCCTAATCAAAGCATAGATGAGGTTAGAGCAGCAGCGGATGAAATTGCTGAAGAAAAGATACGTGATTTACCATTCCTTTTCCAATCCCCAGCGAGGAGAATGTGGTCCAGTAATGCAGATACAATTCTGGCAAAGATGGTCGAGAATCTGCCGCCACCGGAGGATTTGGCAAAGGCCGCCGCTGTCGCTGGTGCAGTTGGCGTAGGGGCTGCAACGGTGGCAGCCCAGGCTGGGTTAGATGCACAAACTCCCGAAGAGGCAATCGTGGATGCGGTAGTGAATACCGTTGTTGATCATGCTGCCGAAGTTGTGCTAGATACAGTTTCTCCAACATATGATTCCACACCGGATACAACCTCGGAGGTTGCTGTTGAAGAAACTCCTGAACCAGAGGTTACTACCGAATCAACCGGTCTAGACTTAGTTGCTATTTCTACAGCATTGAATGAATCACGCTTCCTAAACGACCAAGTCGAAATTATCGAGGCGGCAACGGGTAAAATCGCTCAAGCATCGGTACGCGTGGACAAAATTGAGAGAACCTTCTCGATTGGTATTGATGATGAATATCGAGGAGGGCAGACAATAATTGGTAGTATAGATGGAGTTGGAGAAGTCGAGGTTCACCTCAAGGCTTCAGCCGACATTTCTTCCTTTAGACCAAACCATAATTCTGACTTAGCTCTTACACTGCATAAGTGGAATGGAATTAGAAAGAGACTCGAATTGTACGCTCAATGACCGGCGAATTCGAAGGCTTCCTGCAACATTTCTTCCAGACTGATTTCTGGTGAGAAGCCAAATCTCATTTCTAGGTCTCTAGCATCTACTATTCCGAACACTTCTTGTGAATCATCCTGTCCATATTCAGATTCGCATCCAGTCTTTTGATTGTAAATCGCAGCAAGGTCAGCCATACTGATTGCCTTGCCAGAACCAACGGAGATGCTCTCGCGGGTAGGTGGCGGATTCTCTAGCACAGCTCCGATTATCGTCACGAGATCTTGTACGTGAACAAAATCCTTGACATCAGAGCCATCTCCAGGGATGTTTATCCAACCCATCATACATTCCATTGCCCATTGATGTAGTAATCCATTGGCTTCGGATCCATCCAGAAGAACACCTTGTACGTTTGAAGCGCGTATGATGCTGACAGGCCTCTCGGCTTGCGCTCGCTCAAGCGCCATCTCTTCCATCCATAATTGGCCTTCAGCAGCAGTGTCTCTTGGAGCGAGTGTAGAATCGTACCCATAATACGGCTCATCGGGCTCCCATTGTGGGTGTACTCTGAGGGTTCCAACAATGATCAGATGTAATTCTCCATGCCGGTCGACCGCATCCAAAATCGGTCTTGATTGCTCCCGCATTCGAAGTAATGTTTCCCGGTCGTCTCTGCCGAAGGTAGAGTCTATTGGTTTGGAATTAATGTGAACAATTGCATTACATGATGTTAGTAGTGCATCCAGCGTCATTTGGTCTTCCATAGCCTCAGGTGGAATCTCTACAGCCGCGTCTCCAAGCATATCCAATATATACGGAGCAACGAACCTATCGGGTGCGCTAACAGCGACCTTCATTGTATCACCAATACTCGACCTTCTTCCATAACCTAAGAGTGTGTCGGTAAGTAGTGTTTGATTTGTTGAACGAACCATTGAAGCACCACCCGCAATTCAGCAGGACCGCCCAAGGGCTAGAGGTGCGTGTGGATGGACCAATTACCAAATCTAGGTAGAGAGCAAGAGATGCTCGATTCTATGGGGCTAAAGTCGATTGATGATTTATTTTCGGACATACCAGAAGGTGTCCGTAGAGTTGATCCACTACCTCTACGGGAACCCCAATCTGAAGAGGAAATTTGGGCAGATGCACAACATTTACTCGGAGCCAACATAGATCTTGATTCCAGACCATCCTTCCTTTCTGCTGGTCTGGCTCGAAACTTTGTCCCTACTATGGTGCCTATGCTCGCAACTCGTGGAGAGTTCCTGACCTCCTACACACCTTACCAGCCAGAGGTCAGCCAAGGAATGCTACAGGCTATGTGGGAATTCCAGACTATGGTGTCAGAATTAGTTGGATTGCCTGTGTCAAACGTCTCGATGTATGATGCTAGCACAGCCGCTGCAGAAGCCATTACTTGCGCAGTTCGAGTAAAAGGTCGCAAAGCCACTCAGAAAGGAGTTGTCTACGTCTCACAATTTGTACCTCCTCATCGATTGTCTGTAATCGAGAATTACACCCAAGGAGTTGGAATAGAATTGCGTACTTTAGAACATGATTCAAATGGTAGAGTAAACCTAGGTGCTGCAGCTTCGGCAGAAGGTGCTTGTGCGGTTTATGTCGAACAACCGAATGCCTTTGGGGAACTCGATGAAGGTATTACTCGCTTGAAGGAAATCATCGGAGAAAACACAGCTCTAATCGTCGGGGTTGACGCTGTCTCTCTAGGGATTGTTGAAGCGCCCGGAAATTACGGTGCTGATATCGTAGTAGGAGAAGGTCAACCATTTGGAATAGGGCCGACTGCTGGTGGACCAATCTACGGCCTATTTGCTTGTAAGAAGGACTACCTTAGGCTGATGCCTGGAAGAATTGTTGGAAAAACCCTTGACGAAGATGGAAAGGATGCTTTCACCTTGACACTATCAACTCGCGAGCAACACATTCGTCGCCACAGAGCAACGTCCAATATTTGTTCCAATGAAACTCTAATCGCCCTTATGGGAGCAATGCATATGTCTTTGCTAGGACCAGAAGGCTTGGAGAAACTAGCTCTTCGTGTTGCTGCTACAACCGAACTCACAAAGCAAGCCATATGCGGTATTGATGGAGTCGAGTTAGTTGACCCTGATACTCCTAATTTCCGAGAGTTCGCAGTCAAGTTACCAGGTGATGCGAGCGATGCCGTCGCTCACATGGATGCTGCTGGAGTTCTTGGCGGATTCCCGATGGGTGAATGGTGGGATTCAATGTCATCCTGCTTGTTAATCGGCTGTGATGAAAGAACTACAACATCGGATATCGATGCCCTCGTTTCTGCTCTATCCGCTTGGGTCGAGGAGGTATCTGCATGAGTGATATCTTCGACTTTAACGGAGCAAAGGGCTCTGGCTGGTCTCAACCAGAACCAATGAACGAGGATGCAATAAACACTGTGCCGGCTTCTTTACGCCGCTCAAAACTTCCTCGCTGGCCTCGAGCTAGTGAGCCTGAATTAGTCCGTCATTACACACTATTGTCACAACGAAATTTTGGAATAGATACAGGATTTTATCCACTAGGGTCCTGTACTATGAAGCACAATCCAAGAATCAATGAAAGGGTTGTACAATTACCTGGAATTGATAGGATACATCCATTACAACCCGAGCATCAAATTCAGGGTTTACTTTCCATCTACTATGAGATGCAGGAAATGTTGGCGATTTGTGCCGGAATGGATGAAGTAACCCTGCAACCAGTTGCTGGAGCACAAGGAGAGTTCACTGCAATTCGATGTATTCAGGAATACCATCGCCGAAATGGCGACGAACAACGAGATAAGGTGATTGTACCTGATTCAGCTCATGGAACAAATCCCGCATCTGCCGCAATGTGTGGTTATGAAATCGTAGAAATTCCAAGCGGTGAAGACGGACGTCTAGATTTAGAGGCCCTCAGAGCGGCGGTTGGAGATGACACAGCCGCGATGATGATCACCAATCCAAGTACGCTTGGAATCTTTGAGCCCGAAATTGCCGAAGCGGCAGAAATCGTTCACGCCGCGGGCGGACAAATGTACTACGATGGAGCCAACTTCAACGCAATTCTAGGCAAAACAGACCCAGGTAGAATGGGATTCGATGCAGTACACTATAACCTTCACAAGACCTTCAGTCAGCCACACGGCGGCGGAGGTCCAGGAAGTGGCCCAATCGGAGTAAAGGCACATCTAGCAGACTTCCTTCCATCTCCAATCGCTTACAGAGAAGAGACCGAAGATGGTGGCGCTACAGGAGATGGTTATCGCTACTTTTGGCGAACCCCAACCGATTCCATCGGTAAGGTCCAGCAGTGGCATGGAAATGCCGGGGCAGTGGTTCGAGCATGGGCATACTATCGCCGATATGGTAGAGAATTGGAATTGATGAGTGAGCACGCTGTTCTGAATGCAAATTATCTCCGACATCAAATCATGAATCCAACCCAAGAACAGTTGAACTCCATTCACTCAATGCCAGTTGATGGTGCGCCTGCCGATTTTGTCAAGCATGAATTTACATTAAGCATGCTGCCTCTAAAGGAAACTACTGGAGTTACAGGAAAAGACATTGCAAAACGCCTACTCGACTATGGCTATATGTCGCCTACACTTTACTTCCCGATGATTGTTCCAGAATGTTTGATGATAGAACCAACTGAAACCGAAAGCCGGGAAGTATTGGATAAATTCGCTGATGACTTCTTGACAATTCTCAGCGAAGATCCAGAAGTCGTTCAATCCGCACCACACAATACAGATGTTAGGCGGGTGGATGAAGTACTTGCGGCTAGAAGTCTAATATTGCGTAAGGAATTCGACGATTGATATCTAACACAGAATTCAATCTGCGCGAACCAAATAATAGCAACCTAACGCGTTGGCCGTGAAGGGGACTCGCGACTCGGAATGGATGAGGGGCCAAGCCCTATGGTATCCTGCTAGCGAATCATCACCGGAGCATCTAGTTGGGGAAGAGAATCCAGGAGAAAATTGGGATATAGCCTCTATCTCTGAAGTTGGTAGAGGTTGGATGAGACAAAGGTTACAGCCACTAGGGCCAAGAATACTGTACACAACTGCATGGGCTCCATTTTTCTTCATCGCTTCTGCTATACCTTTGGCATTTCCAGGGCGTACTCCAGATGACCAATTGGTAGCAATATCATTATTCTCTGCTAGTTGGTTTCTATTGTTACTTGGTTTTCGGAAATTGCAAGATGGTTTACCGATTCCTGTTGAAGGGTTATTGAAAAAATTCTATCCCTTTGACATCGTACTAATGCTTCCAGCTGCAATAGTTTTCCTCCTACATATTCTAATCGATAGCCGCTTAGGTTGGCTTTCGTTTCTGCTTTTTGCCTTCGCCCAATATCGCACAATTCAGAACCTCATTTCAGTGGCAGGTGAGAACTCTGCTCGGTGGCTTCTTCCAATCAATCCAGAAGACTACTCCGAAGCAGTGCTAAATGATGGTTGGATGGGCGTTTCAACTAATTTCAGAAACGGTACACTCGCAAGGTGGGAGGAAACGCTTCCTGAATATACAGCGAATTTAATTGGAGTAACTCGGGGTGACTCAAGCTTTGTGGCATTCACTCTTATGCACCCTGTAGGTACAATACATGATGCTTTTTCCGACACATTTGTTTCAGACCATCGCTTTGCTACTCTTCTTTCCTCGCCACCATTGTTGATTGCTGGAGAGGCGTGGCCGGAAAGGTTCCTTGCAACAACCGATGAGTAGATTTTGCAGTCGTTGCTTTCGGCAGGCATTTTAACCGGCCGTTATGCGCTGTGGCATGGACATATGTGTTGTTCTCGGTTCCAAGTCTGACATGCCAATCGCTGAGAAATGCAGAGGGGTGCTGGAAAAGTTCAATGTCAGCTACCAAATTAGAGTTGCATCAGCCCATCGAGCACCAAAATATTTGGAAGGTATAATTGAGAAAGCAGAAGCCGATGGTTGTCAGGTTTTCATTGGAATGGCAGGTGTCGCAGCCGCACTCCCTGGGGTGATCGCTTCAATGACTACGAAGCCGGTAATCGGTGTTCCTGTCGGGGGAAAGGTCCCTCTCGATTCTCTTCTATCAATTGTTCAAATGCCACCCGGAATGCCGGTTGCAACCGTAGGTGTAGACCGTGGTGATAATGCAGGTGCTTTAGCTGTACAAATTTTGGCTACTTCCAACGAATCTATAGCTGCAGCATATGACGATTACAGATCAGCGATGACTGCAAAAGTAATTTCAGACGATGAGTCTATTCAGGGGTGAAGTCATTGATGAACACCCAGATGCTAGTCGATGAGGCCATCGAAGCACTGGAATCACAAATTAACGATACTGCAATCATTGCTTGTTCAGGAGGAATTGACAGTTCGGTTGCAGCGGTTTTAGCTCACCGTGCCGTAGGTAGCCTACTCCATTGTGTC
>DAPQ01000064.1 GCA_002502175.1 Euryarchaeota archaeon UBA19
GAACAATGGTTTGCCAAGGCATTCTTTGGAACCAGTACACATGGATTGACCTGTAATGGATTAAGGGAATGGTACTGTATCTATTCTCTTTCGAAAATCAAACATGCAACTGCAGTATGTGAAGGAGTAAATTTGGGAAATCCCTCAAATTTTGAAATCAACGCATGTTTTGGATTTAGTGAGCCGCCAAAGAAGCCCTCATCAGTGCGTTTGCGTTCAATAATTGAGAGCGTTGAACGATTACCGTAGGTAATCCGCTGCGTTTATATGAGCCACGCCGTGCGCCGGACTACCCCACATGAGGAGTGAATCCAATGAGTGTACACATAGCATATGAGACCCCACAAGACGTGCAAGAGCAAGTCTACGAGATGGTAAAGGCCCTAGGAAAGGACGGACGCGGCGCACTAAAGAGAGGTGCTAACGAAGTAACCAAGGCTGCAGAACGCGGAACAGCGCAGATGGTAGTTATGGCAGAAAATGTCAATCCTGGAGAACTTTTAGCGCACATCCCAATGATCTGCAAAGAAAAGGAAATTCCATTCATCTACGTAGAAGACCAATCCTACTTGGCTGAGGCTGCAGGAATGCCAACAGGTACCCGCACAGCTGCAATAGCAGTCATGGACGTTAGCAAGGATGGCGCTGAGCGCTTCAATGAAGTTAAGGGACACTTCGAGACTCTGTCTGCCTGAAGTAACTGAATCGGAATTAACGGAGGAAGTCAGATGGCAGAAGTTGAAGCATGGCCCGCAGAGGTCGTTGAAATTGTTGGCCGCACCGGTATGACTGGTGAGGCTACACAAGTCAAGGTGCGCGTAAACGACGCACCTAACCCTCGCGACGTTGGTCGCATAATTACTCGTAACGTAGTCGGTCCAGTAAGGATCGGCGATATTCTGATGCTGAAGGATACAGGCCGTGAGGCCCGTCGCCTCAGTGCTCGATGAGGTGATTGTGATGCCAGAGCGGAGAGTCTGTAATTTCACCCATGAAGAAATCGAGCCGGGCACCGGAATGATGTTCATCAAGCGCGATGGTACTGTCTTTTGGTTCAAAGATAGTAAGGCGCGCAAGAACCACTTGAAGCTGAAGCGTAATCCACGCCGGTTAAAGTGGACTCGCCGATACGAAAAAGGCGGAATCAAGTGAATTCAGCCCTTGGAATAGAATTCTTACCCCGCTACATCAAGTAGTATGGTTTTCCGCTACTGGATTATGGCTGAAGGTACAGTTAAGTGGTTCAACAGAACAAAGGGTTACGGATTCATAGAGCAAGAAGATGGAGAGGACCTCTTTGTCCACAAGAGCCAGGTGGAAGGAGAAATCAGAGACGGCGATACCGTCGAATACGAAATTGGTGAAGGGCCTAAAGGTCCAAACGCAGTAAATGTCAAGAAAACTGAATGATTATTCAGATTGTTTGGTTGGTCCAATCGGTACAAGCAGTGTGTGTACACTTTGGCGGATCAAATAGAATCTTTTCACTAGGGTCGATTAAATCAAGCAGAAGATTCGATCCTGCACCCTCTTGAATAGTTACAACAGAACTAGTCGAGGCCGGAAGATAATCCTCTCCGGTACTGGCCAGACTGAGTTTAATTGTGTGACCTGCAGGGACTTGAGCATCCAAGGAAAAGAATTCCATCTTTGCATTAATAGTCTCAATAATTGGCAACCACGTTTGCTCGTCTGTGCCGCCTTCGTGATATCGTAAGTCCATGATTGCATGACCAATGTGGATGCATGAGCCATTCTCGTTACAGTCCTCTAATAATGCGTATATTTGCCCTCCAACGGTTGCCGTAGTTACATCGATGTGTAGTCTTGGGAGCCCAGCAATCCAGATGTCTTCTTCCAACGGTTCGGTCTCATAAACAGGGCCAGTTGCACCGTTTGGTAGAATTGTAGTGGTGCCTGCTACATTCATCAGAGCACCACCTAAGTCAAGGGCAAGGGTAGTCATTCCTTCTGGTGGATATCGGTCCTCTAGACGCCACTGCCCTTGGTTAGTTTGAATTTCAACCCATAGACCAGGTTTCTCTCCCTTGTCTAGAAGATAATAATCGAACCACTCGAGAAGATCTTGCATCCAATCGAAGCGAGTCATCTGAGGGTATCCCTCGCGACCTCGGCCTTCTCCCGACCTATCGAAGTGGTAATCGGGTCGGTCGGGATAATCATGATCCCATTGTCCAAACAGGCCTTTGGCTTCGATTCCTGCATCTTTGAGTTGGTTGATTACTGGAACTGCCATATGTGGGTCGACATTCCAGTCATGCATTCCTTGGATTAGGTAGACTGAACCTTCGTAATTGGCTAAAACTCGGTCGAGGAAATATCGTTCCTTCCAATAAGTGCCTGCCGCTTCACCGCCCCACATCCAAGCAGCAACACCGGTTCCCGGGCCGATGATGTAATCGGGACACATATTGCCAATATCTTCTGTGTCTCCATCGATTCCATACGAACCATACACTCCATTGTGCATAATTGGTGCTCGAGCCTCAGATGATCCGTTCTTCCACATCAACTCCATTACACCAATGAGCCCAGAGATTGGAACAATTGTCGCAAGGTGCTCATTGCCGAATGTTGCCGCCTGCCAAGGGGTTGAGCCATCGTATGACTTTCCAATCATTGCAACACGGCCATTCGACCAGTCCTGAGTTCCAAGCCATGTCACTGCTGCGTCAACTCCTAGTTGCTCAGCATTACCCATCAAATCCATACAGTGATTTGACCGTCCAGTACCCATGACTGAAACTTGAGCAAATGCATAACCATGAGGTAATATCTGATCAATTATCATACTACCAAGCCAAGTCCCTGGTTGTTCAACCGGACCAGTTTGAACCGAAGCTTCATCGAAATAAGGACCGAATTCTGCGATTACAGGTACTTTGACTCCTTCTGGAACGTCGGGGAGCCAAAGTCCTAGGCTGACCTTACCATTCGGAGCAGCACCTCCTTCTGAGAGAGGTAAATCAAATTCAACAAAGTGATGGCTGGAGTTCCAATCATTCTCGGTTTCCTTTAGAGTGTATGGACCAAACTCCATGACGAAGGAATATGGTTGGTCCGTGATGTATGGCCACTCACTTCGTTCCCATACCGGAACTCTCTCGTATATTCCGAGTTCTTGCTTAACCTCGTCAACGATCTCATCAAAAATTACAGATTGAAGTATCACTGCTAGGAGAATGCCGACAACTGCTAATGCACCCGCGGCTAGAGCTACGCCTCGCTTGTCTATTCCTGCTGAATCTAGTAATTCCCCGATGACCTCTCCAACTGGGGGAATCTCGCTAGAAGGAATTTCGGGAGAATCGTCTTCAAGGACTAATTCGGCCTCCAAGACCGGGGCTTTAGTCACGTGTTGACCTACATGCACATGGCCCTCTGGGCCATGGTCGTGGTCACAGCAGTCCTCTCCCATCTAGGTGTGCGATAAGCAAACCCCTCTTGAGTTAGTCTATCAATCGTCTAAATTTTCCGAACGAGTTTGATTGAAAAAGGAGGGGAGGGTCGCCCGCACCATGGGAATGCAGACGACGTTCGTAATGGTAAAGCCAGATGGAGTACAAAGAGGCCTAGTTGGAAACATCATCCAACGCTTCGAAAACAAGGGACTGCGCCTTGTTGGTCTACGTCAACTAACACCTTCTATGGAGCTTGCTGAGAGTCATTATGCAGTTCACTCGGAGCGCCCATTTTACTCCGGTCTAATCGAATTTATCACATCTGGTCCAGTAGTCGCTATGGCTTGGACTGGTGTCGATGCCATTTCGGTGGCTAGAAACATCATCGGACCAACCAATGGGCGCGAGGCCGCTCCTGGAACCATTCGCGGAGATTTCGCAATGGATATTGGTCACAACATAATCCACGGCTCAGACGGTGAAGACACCGCTGCATTCGAATTGGGACTATGGTTCCCAGATGGTATCATCGAGTGGACTCGTGATGCAGAGAGCCAAATTTACGAGTGAAATTACTACTTGACTGAGGATTGAGCATGAGGTGTTTGAAATGTCCGGACGCCGCCAACCAATTGTCTCTGTTTTAGGGCATGTAGATCATGGTAAAACCTCGCTTCTAGACCATATCCGAGGATTGGGGTCTGGACGGCAAGCCAGTGTAATGGATAGAGAGGCTGGTGGAATCACTCAACACATCGGTGCAACAGAAGTCCCTGCGGACCTCCTAAACGAATTGTGTGCACCTCTTCTTGGCGGCAAATCGTTTGATTCCCCTGGCTTACTTTTCATCGATACACCGGGACATCACTCATTCTCCACACTTCGCTCGCGAGGTGGTGCTCTAGCGGATATTGCAATCTTAATGGTCGACGTCATGGAAGGTGTTCGACCACAAACTATCGAATCGATACGTATCCTAAAGCAAGCAAAGACACCTTTCGTAATCGCTGCAAACAAAGTCGACCGAATTCATGGATGGGATTCGGTTCACGGGCGCTCAATGGCCCAGGCAGTTAGAGAACAAACAAAGGATGCTCAGGCCTTGTTTGAGCAGAGATACTGGGATTTAGTAGGTAAGTTTGCGGAACACGGATTCAACATAGAAATGTACTCCAAAGTCAAGGATTTCACCCAAGAAATCGCCCTTGTTCCAATTTCAGCCCGTGAAGGAGAAGGAATCCAAGATCTATTAGCCGTCGTAATCGGTCTTGCAGAACGATATTTGGAAGACAAATTAACCGACATCGAAGGTGCTGGTGAAGGCACCGTTTTAGAAATGAAAGAAGAGAGAGGACTCGGAAAGACTCTCGATGTTATTCTCTATCGTGGTTCGGTGAAAAAAGGCGACGAAATCGTTCTCGTTACAGACGAAGGTGGAGTATCCACACACGTACGCGGGATGTTTGCGCCACGTGGAATGTCAGAAATGCGAGACGCGGGTAATCGTTGGGATGACACCGAAGCAGCACACGCAGCTTCAGGTCTGAAAATCTCGGCTCCAGATCTAGATGGCGTTCTTGCGGGAACCACCCTTAGGGTTGTATCAAATGATGCCGAACGCCAAGAAGCCATTTCCCTAGCTGATGCAGAAGCCAACCTTTCAGTCGAATTGGACGAGGAAGGTGTTACCATAAAGGCCGATACAGTTGGTGGACTAGAGGCTCTAGCCAAGGAGTTGCGAGCAGTAGAGGTGCCGATTCGCCACGCCAGCATCGGTAAGGTAAATCGGCGAGATGTTAGAACTGCAGAGAATTCTAACGACCCACTTCATAGAATCATTCTAGCATTCGCTACAGAAATTCTACCGGATGCGGAAGAAGAGATTGAAAACTCTGAAAATGGAGTCAAATATCTCGGTTCAGACATCATTTATCACATACTCGAAGAGCGAGAAGAATGGGTCGAACAACGTACTCGCGAACTTGAAGAAGCTAGTCGCGAAAAAGTCGTATATCCAGGTCGAATTCTATTACTTCCGGATCACACATTCCGTGTCTCAAAACCTGCAGTAGTAGGAGTTAGAGTGCTGGCTGGAAGAATCCACGTTGGTCAACGCTTGCTGAAAAATGGTGAGCGCGTTGGACAAATCAAATCCATACGTTCTGGTCAAGATTCCATGAAGGAAGCAAAGCAAGGCGCAGAGGTCGCCGTTGCAATCGATGGAGTCACTGTTGGAAGGCAAATAGACGAGGATGATGTACTATTGGTTGACATCCCAGAATCACATGCAAAGAAGTTGAGAAAGATGGACTTAACAAGTGCAGAATTAGAAGTGCTAGAGGAATTAACCGCGATTCATCGTAAAGATTCGCATTTCTGGGGTCGCTAAAGGGATTGAATCACTAAGCGTTCATAGACACCCAACGCTTTAGTATCTAAAATCGGGCACGATGGTTATTCAGGTGTCTCAGATGACTATGGCTGCAAGTGACCCTAAGTCCCGAGAACTTATCCAAACCGTATCACAGATCTCCAATGGTCTGATGGGAGAAGTGGCGAAAGTTATCATTGGAAAGCAAGAAAACCTACGAAGGGTAAGCATTGGAATTCTATCGAATGCAAACATGCTAATCGAAGATTATCCGGGTTTGGCAAAGACACTGATGGCGAATACTTTCGCAACCGCTCTAGGTTGTAAATTCAAGCGTGTTCAGTTTACTCCAGATTTGCTACCAGCAGATATCATGGGGACATACATGTATGACCAACAAGCTGGAGAATTCAAACTCCGCCCAGGTCCACTATTCACAAACGTTCTACTCGCTGACGAAATTAACCGTGCACCTCCAAAGACCCAGGCTGCTTTACTCGAGGCTATGGAAGAAAAGCAGGTTACAATTGAGGGTATTACCCACAAATTACCTGCGCCTTTCATCACAATGGCAACGCAAAACCCAATCGAGCAAGAAGGAACATATCCGCTGCCTGAAGCACAAATGGACCGATTCATGATGAAGATGTCAATGGGTTACCCAGATCGTCAGGAAGAGAAATCTATCCTACAACGCAGAAAACTTCGCGGAAAAGATGACCACGATATAGAGACAATCACCTCCCCAAAGAAGGTCGTAGCAATGCAGAAGGCCCTCGAGACAGTCCATGTTGATACTGCAATCCTTTCCTACATCGTAGAATTAGTCCACCGTACTCGTGAAGACCACCGTGTGATTACCGGTGCTTCACCACGTGCTAGCCAGTCGCTATTCAAGACCGCACGCGCAAGTGCAGCAATCGATGGTCGTGACTATGTGATTCCAGACGATATCAAGGCTGTTGCATTGCAAGTTGTCAGCCACAGAATCGTTCTCAAGCCAGAATCAAAGATTCGTGGCGTTACCGGACAGCACATCATGAGGAAGATTCTCTCAGAAGTGCCAGTCCCTGTAATCCAATAATCGGCTAATCGCCGCCTGTGATTATGAACTCCTTAGGCTTCGCTTTGTCGGATGGGACTGATGGAGTTTCTTCGGCCGGCGAAGAATGTCCCTACCACTTGGTGGAGCGCTGACGATCCTTGGACGCTAAAGCCACGCTTTTCCACCATGATTTTACTAATCGTGGGATTGATTATTTTTGGAGCGGGAGATGCAGTCCTTATCTCAGCACGACTGGGGAATACCCCATGGACTGTTTTAGCAGAGGGAATTGCTGAAAATCTTGGATGGTCGATTGGAGAGTCAACATTTTTTGTTAGTTTCATGGTCTTACTATTATGGATTCCATTGAAAGAAAAACCGGGAATTGGGACCATATTGAATGCAATCTTAATCGCAGCAACTATCGAGGTTTTACTGCCTATTTTGCCAACACCAGAGGCGTTTTCATTACAAATTATTCAGGTTCTTGTAGGCATATTTCTGGTCGCTATTGGAAGCGGTCTATACCTCACCGCAAACCTAGGCCCAGGTCCAAGAGATGGTACGATGACTGGTTTGACCAAGGTGACTGGAATTCCAATAGGAAGAATTCGAAGTGGGATTGAAATATTCGTTATTGCGATTGGA
>DAPQ01000028.1 GCA_002502175.1 Euryarchaeota archaeon UBA19
CTAGGTTAAGATAATCTGTAATCGCAAGAGTCGACCGCTCATGCGCACTAAGGCTGGCTTGCTAGTTCTGCTAATGATTGGTGCGTCACTCTCGGGTTGCATCTTCGGTAGTGACCCTGTCCCGGAACCTGAACCTGAACCCGAAGGTGAGGTCAGATTTTGGGTTACTGGACCTGATGGCCAAAATATCGACCTCCCCCCATTACCGCTAAATTTCACTTTCTCCAACGTAGGGGAACAGGGTGCTGAACCAAGTATTGGAATTACTTCTAGTGGCTGTATGTTCTTCATAGCCTTCGAGAAAGTAATGCGTTCATGTGATCATGGAGGTTCTTGGGAAATTGTAGACGATATAGCATCCCATCCATCGACTTCTGACCCTTGGGGGTGGGTTGATCCAATAACCGACAGAGTCTACAATGTGCAAATGGTTGGACTTCTGACAACTTGGATTGCATGGTCTGATGATGACGGGGAAACATGGCTCGGAAACCCTCATGATTCAGGCCCTATACCACTAAATGACCACATCAAATTAGGAACTGGTCCTTGGACTAGTGATGGATATGGCGCAGTTGCAAATAGTAACCCTGCTGCATGGGAAACTGCAACATATTTCTGCTACAACAAAATTGCAGGAATATTCTGCTACACCTCATTCAATGGAGGTGCAACATTCGAAGTTGGAGGACAAGTATTCGGAATGGCAACCACCAACGGAGGCCTACATGGAGCAATAACCTCAGCTCCAGATGGAACTGTCTATGTTCCTCCTCGAGTCGAAACACCCACTGTCATTTTATCGAAAGACAACGGATTGACTTGGTCTGAGAGAACAATGGGCTTGGATGTAGGTACACCTTATCCAAGGAAGAACTCGGAAGTAGGTACTGATAGCGAATCTAATGCCTATCATATCTGGACTGGAGCGGATCAAGGAGTATACATGTCTCGAAGTACAGATTCTGGTAATTCATGGGAGGAAAATAGTATCAGAATTAGCCCAGCGGGTGTAATATCGTCAGTATTCCCTCATATCGATGCTGGCGACCCTGGAAGAATCGCGATCACTTATCTTGGAAGCGAGGATGTTGACCTATTGAACACCTCAAACATTGATGGTAATCCATGGGATGGGAATGCGCATTACGCGCCTCACAATACAACCTACCACCTCTACATCACCTATTCATTGAATGCGCTGGATGAGGAACCGGTCTTCCATACTATGCGGGTTACTGATGACCCTGTGCAAATGGGCTCAATATGTCTGAATAGCGGAGATTGCAGGGACTTTGGTGGCTCTAATCGCAACCTTTTGGACTTCAATGATTTACACATTGATCTAGAAGGAAGAGTGTATGTTGCTTTCGCAGATGGTTGTACAGGAGCGTGTGCTGATGGAAATAATTCCACATCTGAGGATTCACGAGATAGACTGGGGTCGGTTTACTTCCTAACTTCAGGTCCTAGCCTATACGAATCAGTTGGGGATCTTGCTGAATTCATGTGATTTCAACGGCGATAGTTGGGAGCTTCCCGAGTAATCTCAACATCATGAACATGAGATTCTGAAAGTCCAGCGTTAGTGATCTTGACAAATTGGCAATTCTCACGCATTGCGTCAATGTCGCCATTTCCTGTGTAACCCATGGAAGAGCGTAGCCCGCCAATCAATTGGTGGAGGACGTGTTCAACTGGACCTCGAGCAGGAACCCTGCCTTCGATTCCTTCTGGAACATATTTGCGTGTGTCTCCCTGTTCTGATTGGAAGTAACGCTCGTGTGCACCCTTACTCATTGCTCCTACACTTCCCATGCCTCTGTAGACCTTGTAGGAGCGACCTTGGTAGAGAATTACTTCACCCGGCGCTTCATCAGTTCCTGCAAGAACACTACCGACCATTACACAGTCTGCGCCGGCAGCAATTGCCTTTGCGATATCGCCGCTGAACTTTATTCCACCATCAGCAATTACCGGAATGTTGGCTTTCTTACAAACCGCAACTACCGATTGAACGGCGGTTAGTTGGGGAACTCCTACTCCAGAGACGATTCTTGTGGTACAGATAGAACCAGGACCTATTCCAACTTTGACGGCGTTAGCACCTGCTGCAATTAGAGCGTCGGCAGCGGCTCCGGTTGCGACATTACCAGCGATGATTTGCGCTTCAGGTCCTGCCGCTTCTCGAATCTGACGAACTGTATGTAGAACTCCATGAGAGTGCCCATGGGCTGTGTCGACGACTACAGCATCAGCACCAGCCTCGAACAAAGCCAAGGCTCTCTCGACACCTTTCTCTCCTGTTCCGGTTGCAGCAGCAACTCGAAGACGACCGTGTTTATCTTTGCAGGAATATGGATTGTCACGACTGCGCTGGATATCGCGGACTGTCATCATTCCAGCGCACTTTCCATCTTCGTCGACAACCAAGAGTTTCTCGATTCTATGCTGATGAAGTAGTTTCTTTGCAACCTCTGGATCAACATGCTCTGGTACGGTAACCAAGTCAGTTGTCATCATTTCAGAGACTAGGATATTATCATCGGATACAAATCGAATATCCCGATTGGTGATTATTCCAACAAGGTTCTCTTCTTCATCGACTACCGGTAATCCTGAGAATCCATGCCTATCCTTCAAAGCACGCATCTCACCAATCGTTGTGTCAGGACTAATCATTACTGGATCGAGGACCAAACCAGACTCAAAACGCTTGACTGAATTGACCTTGGCAGCTTGCTCCTCTATGGTCATATTTCGATGGATTACACCGATTCCTCCGGCTTGGGCCATAGCGATAGCCATGCGCGATTCAGTAACCGTATCCATGGCTGCGGAGATTATTGGAACGTGGAGAGAAATTGATGAAGTTAGCCTCGTCTTTAGGTCAACTTCAGCCGGTAGAACTGCTGATTCAGCGGGCAAGAGGAGAACATCATCGAAGGTCAGTGCTTCCGGTATGGTGTCGCTCGCCATTAGGGATACCCGAGAGCGGCTGTATATCAACGATTCGTGAAGAGGCAATCTATTGTAACTCTGAGAATCTCAAAGCAACTTTTGTTTCAATGAATCGTCGGGTTCAAGAAGGGTCGGCTGCCACCGGCGGCAGTAGTGATTGTATGTCAAGGCGAACTGTTCTAGGCTGGCGTGAGTGGATTGGTCTTCCTGAATTGGAAATTGACCCGACTCTCGCCAAGATGGACACCGGTGCTTGGTCAAACACACTTCATGCTGAAGAAATCACGTTAAGCAATAATGGCATGGAACAAATCGTCAGATTCCGTCT
>DAPQ01000035.1 GCA_002502175.1 Euryarchaeota archaeon UBA19
CCATCGACAATCAGGAAGTCTAACTTCTCACACCAACCATCGTTAGGAACAGAGCGAATCGTATCGACGATGGCCGCTTCTTCGTTACGAGTTGGGATTACTACAGTAACATGAACGGGGAGTGGTTCAGACATCTAAATCGATTTTGGCGACCTAACCGACCGCTATGAATCATACTGGCGTTAGGGCTACCGAAAATCACCTAAAAAAAGGCCTAATTTAGCGAAATCTCTAGCGACGGGAAGGCCATTCGTTTGAAATGAGCAGCCCTTGAGCGATAGATGGTTGAGATGGGTCTGCACATCGCTATGCTGTCGGCAGAATACCCTCCTAGATGGGGTGGTATGGGGTCAACAGTTTACCACCTTTCTGCCGCACTAGTCGAGCTCGGACATCGAATAACGGTGATTACACGAGACGGTGGCGGAAAAGCCCTTGAACAGCAAGGAGTGAATATTCGGGAAGTCAAATGGCTATATGCTCCAATGGCATTTACTAAATCGTACGGAAAGCATGCACTTTCAGATCTCAAGAAATTGCACTCTGAAGATTCAGTCGATGTGGTTCATTTACACTGTCCAATGATTTCTTGGACAGAATCGCAATTCAAGGATTGCAAAGAAAATGTTGCTCCAGTCGTCTCATCTCTTCATGGCTCATGGCTTGGCGAAAGAGATGGTTTGCGTACCGCAGCCGAGCAGAAAGAAGCCGCTGTATGGGCAAATCCAAACGACCTAGCAATTCTGCTAACTGCTGGCCATTACGCTAAGTTTGAGCGAGCTGCAGTTAACGGTTCAGATGTCTGTGTGGCAAATTCTCATGCCACCAAAGAAGACTTCCTTGAGAGGTATTCCCCTCCAGCTGACTGGAAATGTCAGGTGATTCATTGGGGAGTAGATACAGAGATGTTTCACCCAAGCGGGGAAGCGAAGGACACAGGAACCAATCAAATCCTTGCAGTAGGCCGATTAGCGGCTCGCAAAGGATACGGTTCTCTACTGCGAGCCTTTGCTAAAGTAAATCAAAAAAATCCGGAAACAGAATTGCTAATCGTAGGTCGAGGTGACCTCAAAAAGAGGCTGATTAAACAAGCAAAACGCCTAGGGGTTTCTTCTTCCGTACGAATTGACTCAGGAATGCCTTTCGACAAATTGGCAGAAGAATTTCGTAATGCGGATCTTGTCGTATATCCTTCCTATTACGAAGGTCAGGGTTTGATTCCTCTCGAGGCAATGGCCTCTGGAACACCTGTTGCAACAGTAGATCATGGGCCGTTGCCAGAAATGGTCGATGATTCAGTTGGAGCGTTATTCACCATGGCAGATATAGAATCAATGTCGAGTGTTATTCTCAATCTTTTATCTGACCCAGACGATCTTGAATCTCTTGGTAAAGCAGGACGTGAAAGAGTTCTCGAAAATTTCACCTTTGGACAAAACGCCGAGAGATTTTCTCAAATTTATTCACAATTAGCAAACTGATTCTGGGGTGAGGTTGATGGGGGGTTAACCCTACGCAGCCCTATATGAGTACACCAAACATCAGGTCATTCCGTGCCGTGGAAGTCAGCACTTTGAGTCATATCGCTATACTCTTGTTAATCTCAATTCTTGCGATTATTCACCTAAAATCTATCATTCAGCCATTGGTAGTAGCGGTCCTATTGTTTTTCCTAATTCGCCCTCCCGCCCAATGGTTAGAGGAAAGATATGGTCACCCATTGGCGGCTTACGGAATATTGACAACCGGTGTAGTGATGGTATTCTTTTTCGTCGGAAATATTCTCTATCAAAGCCTGCAAGATTTTAGCACCGAGGCGGACTTACTCGAGGAAAAAATGACTGAGAAGATTGAATGGTTTTCGGAACTTTCAATATATGGTTATTCAATCGATACAAGTGCACTCACTGGATTAGTTACAGTCGAACGAATCAATACAATGACCACCGAATTTGTAGGTACATTGGCGGGATTCACTGGTAGTACAATTACTGTCTTTATCTTCCTAATTTTCATCATTGTAGAAGCCGAGACGCTTCCAAAAAGGCTTCAAGCAGCATATCCAGATGAAATGGACAGATTTTCTTCGATTGTGGAAAACGCTGGGGCGGGAATAAACACCTATGTGATAACCAAAGCATCTGTGGCCTTTGGTCAGGCGGTAATTGTAGCAATTATCCTCAGTTATATGGGAATTCCAGGTTGGTTTATGTGGGCTTCAATTACCTTCCTTCTAGACTTCGTGCCATACGTAGGGGCACCACTTTCATTCATTCCTCCAACGATAATTTCCTTTATTCTCTTTGAGCCTGTAACCGCCTTACTAATCCTTGGAGCTCTATTCGGAAACCAAGTCGCATGGGGTCAATTTGTAGAGCCTCAGCTTGCCGGTCAGCGACTCGATATGTCGCCAATAGTTCTATTGATTCTAGTTGCATTCTGGGGTTGGGCCTGGGGAATAATGGGAATGATTCTCGGGGTGCCTCTTGCTGTAATTATGAAGTTAGCATTGGAGAGTGATCCAAGAACCCGCCCAATTGCAATGTTACTCTCCTTGAACCCTAACTCAAACGATGATTCTTGATTTGAGTCAGGACTGGAAAATTATTGCTAGGATGCCATCGGCTTTGACGCTGATTTCATCTCCTAATGATTGGTTATGCAGACCCTTTGTTGAGAAATTCAATGGTTCTGAATTTAGATTCCAGCGGGCGCCGGAGATGGTTACCTGTTGACAGTCTTCTAAGGCGAATACTGAGAATTCGTCACCCTTTGGTATAACAAAATCAAGTGAACCATCTGCAGGGTGCAGTCGTTTGGTAATTCCACTAGAATGGTGTAATTGCACTGAAAGCCCCGAAGGGGCCTCTGTTAGAGCCGCCCAGGTTCCAAGGATATGGTCGGAACTACCTCCATCAATTCCAACAACGTCTACTTCGGTGAAGCCCCTCTCCGACATTAGGACAAACGATTTTGCCAAGTCGCTCGATGAATCATCTGAGAGTAGGGTCGACTGACCGTTCCAATCAACAATATCGACAGAATCTAAGTCACCTAGAACCTCAGATACCTCAAACCCTGCAGCAATTGCTTTGTCAGCACCTCCATCAATCCCAAACAAAGTCGCATCATCGAGTAATTTCCTGACCATCTCAGGGTTTGGCGAGTCCCCATTGCACCAGAGAACCGCGCGCATCATCTCACCTTCGCGGTCACTTTGCCTTCGACTAGAAGGTCTACATCTTCCAGCGCTACAGTGGATTTTCTACAAACTCCTCTGATGTGAAGAGGAACATTGACAGTTCCACCAAGCGCCATATTATTTCCAAAACCGAAGTATATCGCCCCTCTTGAAACCAAATCTTCCAAAGGATTTCCGATGATTTTGGCCCTAGGATTCATTCCAAAACCAAATTCTGCAAAGTTACCCACCATCGCTGCTTTCGATGGTCTTAGACCTGAGCGAATATCCTCCATTTGTTTCCATATCGCTTCGGCTTTTTCATCACCGCTAACGTCGGTGATGATTCCTTCTTCAACCAAAATCGAAATTGGTTTTTCCAATTTTTCACCCTCCCAAGAACCATCGATTACGATTCTACCATTTGCACTACCTTCCTTTGGTAGAACGAACACCTTTCCCGCAGGTAGATTTGTAATTGCTCCCGGTCGGTTACAAATTCCATTATCTTCCAAAATCCATCGACCTCCGGTAGTGAATTTTAGATCAGTACCCGCCTCACTGGTAACATGAACTTCTCTTCTTCTACGAAGTATCGAATTGAGACCAGAAATTTCTTTCTGTAAAGCATTGTAATCAGCAGTCATACCACCATTTGCAAAAGTCTCTGCATCGATACCTGGAAGTGAAGCAATTCTAACATTCTCTCGAGATGCATTTGCCCTTGCTCGTGTATGTGTAAGCGAGTGCTTTGTCGCCATCAGGACAACATCTTGACGCCGCATTAAGTCAGCAACTGGGTTTGGAGGTTCATTTCCCTCTCGATGACTGGGTGGCATCATCATCATCAGAACTCTATCAGTTACCCTAGCGGTTGCCTCGTAGAGGGCTCTTCCAATTTCTGATGACTCTGGGTCTGTGAGGATTAACACGGATTCCACCGGTCTTACTTGCATGCAAGTTCGAACAACCGAACGCGCGGCTGTGAGCATTGCTTCCTCGCGCTGCTCATCAGCGTCAGGTGGAGTCTCATCTGCTTCGCTCATCTCGACAACCTCCTGAGAGCGGTCCCCCTTATTGAAAGCCGCTCCGGAATGTCAAATCATCTAACCAAGCGCCTCTTATTCTCCCCAGCCTACGAAAAGGTATGGACGGGGTATCCGCAGTTAGGGCTTACACACTGCTTGCGGTACTTGCAATCGTAGCCGGCGGATGGATGCTAAATGAGGCGCCGGAACCCGATTTGATTGAGGATGAAATGGATACTTTCGCAGAAATAGAGGCTGCCCCAGCCTCTGCAGAAGATGATTCTGGTGCCGATCAGCCAATGGAAACCAGGAAAGGTGGTGAAGAGGAGGAAAAATCGGATTCTTCCGATAACCTTCCAACGGGTCTTGTTGCAGGAGGAGGAGCTGCTCTTGGTTCTCTTGCAGTCGGCTCGATTCTCTTCGAAGCCATGCGAGTTACTGTTCTAATTGCTCTTGCAACGCCTTTGCTTGCGAGGATGAAAGCAAATCGCGATGATATGCTTACACGCGGTAGAATCTTGGGTTATTTGGAAGCGAATGCTGGTATTCATTTCTCCGCTCTTCGAGATGCATTAGGTCTAGCAAATGGTGTCACAGCGTACCATCTTCACACTCTAGAAGGACAGGGTGAAGTCATTTCTTGGAGAGATGGAAAACTCCGACGCTACGCAATCTCCAGTCTCAGTAAAGAAGAGTTGAGCCGAATTCGCAACCCAATTGGAGGAACACGACTAGCGATTCTTGAGGTCTTGGCAGACTCTGGCCAAATTGGCTTGAAGGGAAGTGATATTCAAACTAAGTTGCAGATTTCTCGTCAACTTCTCAGCCATCACCTAAGCGAGCTGAAGACTGCAGAGTTAGTCGAGCCAGCGAGTGAATCTCGAAGGCCAAATTGGCGTCTATCTTCAGTTGGACTAGAGACATTATCCAGCAGTCGAGAACTTGCTAGATCCGAGGCCGCCGGTTAGCGAGATTTCGGCTTACTACTCCGCATTCCGGAAACTAATTTCCCACTGGTCCGCAGTCCTACGAATAGGGGTGAATTGTCATTGATGCAGGAATGGAAGTTGCTTAAGTCTTAGACCACATTGTAGTCGGTTTGATGACCTATAACGCGGACATGCATTTTGCTGCGCTGATTTTCATGGTCGGCGCAGGAGGCCTAGCCTCTGTATTGGAGGTGGGCGTAGCTGAAGAGACGAAAGCCCAGGAAATTGATGAGGATGATACAGATGATCCCGCCCCATCAAATGAATTGAATCTAGGTGTTCCGAATAAGTTTAGTTCATCCTTTGATTATTGATTTGTCAAATCATTGAACCAACCGCTTGATATCTAAAACTCAATTCGGATTTTACATGATGCAACGAAACGCTGCCATACTCGTGCTCGCAATGATGCTGACATCTGGATGCCTCGGTGCAGTTGAAGACATTGAAGATGAACTCGATAGAACAATCGAAATTATCGTAGAAGATTATCCACAATTAGATCTTCCAGAGAGAACTCGAACCCAACCAACTTTGCAGACATATGACGAATGTGATGCCTTATTGTTGGACCTCAAGAATTCTCTTTTCGACGAAATGTTAGTTCGATTAGATCAGGAATCCTACTACCACTGGATAGGTGGACCTTGGATGTGGAGAAATGGTGGAGTAGGGTTTGCTGAGGATGTTGCATTAGCAGAATCCGCCGCAGACGATGGTGGGTCAAATTCAGGCTCAAATTCAGCCTCAACATCTCGAGAAGGAGAATTCTCAGGAACAAATAATCAGGAAGCTGGTGTTGATGAGGCTGACTTCCTCAAGACAGATGGATTCCACATATACATGCTGAACGGCCAAAGTCTAGTAATTATGGACATACCAGAATTTGGTCAAATCGGCCTTTCCTCAGAAATGGAAATCGAGGGCAGCCCACTGCAGATGATGATTGATGGCGATAAACTCGTCATCGCTTCGATGATTTATGCCTGGAACCTTCCAGAAGACCATCCTCTTCGTGACCTTCTGATCGAGGAGGTACAATGGGGCGAAGGAAAGGAGTCCTGGACATACTACCGCACTCAGAACCTAGTGAAGTACACAATTGTCGATATTTCCGACAGAACCGCTCCAGAAGTTGATCGTGAGTTGTACATTGAGGGTTATTACCACACCGCACGAATGGTCGATGGTACAGTCCGCTCGGTTACTCACAACTATGCTAACTTCGATGGACTACGATACTGGGTAAACTTACCTAGTGAATATTGGGAAATTGAAAATGAAGAAGATAGAATCGCTGCATGGCAATTCCATCTACAAGAGACAATCCAACATAATCAGGATTTAATCAATGGACTTACGCTAGAAGACTTCGCTCCTCAGATGTATGAAATGACAGAGTCTGGCATTGCTTCCCTTCCAATAACATCCGAGGATTGTTCAGAATTCGCAGCCAGTACCGACAGTGTCTCCAAAGGATTCACTTCAATCATCACTTTCCAATTATTGGACTCGGATGTTGAGATGGAAGTTGACCACATAGCTTCGTCTTGGGTACACGTGTATGCCTCCCAAGATATGCTAATCCTAGCAGAACCTGCCAACGATTGGTGGTGGTTCTGGCAGAACACTGATTTTGATGATGCGACAAATATCCACGCCTTTGATATCTCAGATTCGACAACAACCAGCTACCTAGGCTCAGGCCGTGTAGATGGAACCGTCCAAGATCAATTCTCAATGTCTGAATATGACGGTTCAATCAGAATTGCAACTACATCGGACATTTGGGGTCGATGGTGGCTAACCGACGAAGTCGATCCTGAAACCGGGGAACTAGTCTTCAATGGTCCAACCAACGGAGTTACTGTTCTTCAGCACGATGGACAGGTCGGACTCGATGAGGTGGGTAAGGTCGATGGTATCGCTCCAGGTGAGACAATTTGGAGTGCCCGATTCATCGGTGATAGAGGATATCTCGTAACCTTCGAGACCATTGACCCACTCTGGGTAATCGATCTTTCAGACCCAACCAATCCGACAATTCTTGGAGAATTGGAAGTTCCTGGAGTCTCAACTTACATTCATCCTGTGGATGAAAATACCCTGCTTACAATTGGTATTGGACCAGGCGAAGATGGACTAGGATTGGACTGGTCTATGACTCAGATTTCGCTTTTCGACGTCAGCGACCCAACTAACCCAACTCTAGCAGATTCGCTACCTCTGTCTCCGGCTTACACAGACGAGAACTGCGATGATGTTCGAACATGTGGATGGTCATGGTCATGGTCAGAGGCTACATATGAGCACAAGGCATTCACCTACTGGGCTCCTGAGAACTTGCTTGCAGTTCCTCTTTCCACCTACCGATACACCTACGATGTAGACGGAGGATATGGCTACGAGTATGTCTCTATGCTGAAATTGGTCAACGTAGATGCGGAGAACTTGAGTCTATCAGAACATGGAGAAGTAGATCACTCTCCATTCTACAACAACGATGATTCTGATGTACATTGGTGGTTCTCTTACTCTACCAACATCCGTAGATCGATTTTCATGGGCGATTATGTATACGCGTTCTCAGCTCTTGGAGTAACTATTCACAGCACTTCTGACCTAACTCCAATCCAAGAATTGGATATTCCAGGTCATGTATTGCCTGATTGGTATTACTATGAAGAAGATGGTGTAGAAGAATCGGAATCAGAAGGTTCTGATGATGGAGCGGTAGAGTCTGAATCCAACTAGTTGAATTTCAGAACTCTACCAGTACTTCCTGGCTTGGCAATAGGTGTGCCCCTGAGGGGGCCACCAGCCTCGCGCTTGTGGACAATATTTCCATCAACGATGGTGTACATCGGCCAACCTGTCAATTCCATTCCATCGTATGGGGTCCAACCAACTTTGGTCCATGTATCGGCATCGGTAATTGTTCGGCGATTTTCTAAGTCAACCAAAGTCAAATCGCCGTCGTAGCCTTCGATAAGCGAGCCTTTGTTTTTCATCCCGTAAACTCTAGCGGGACCGGAGCACATCCACTTTGCTACATCATTGACGCTACACTTACCATTCATCGCATGAGTAAGCATCAATGGTAGAGATGTCTCAACGCCAGGCATACCTGCTGGAGCGTTTGGATAACCGACAGATTTTGCTTCAAGGGTATGAGGGGCATGATCTGTGACGACGCAATCAATCGTGCCATCTTTGAGTCGTTTCCATAATGTGTCCCGGTCTTCTGTATAGCGAATTGGCGGATTCATAAGGGCTCTAACCCCTAGAGATTCTACATCATCTTGATTGAAAGTCAGGTGTTGAGCACAAACCTCAGTGGTGATGAGGTCTCCTTTGTTTTTGTTTAACCAGTCGGCTTCAGTTGCGCTGGTTAGGTGAACTATGTGCAGTCGATGTTCGTGGTCTTTGGCAAGTGCCGCAGCCCTCTTTGTGGCAATGAAAGCACATTCAACATCTCTGCATTCCGCGTGTTTTCTGATGTCAGTCTGATCACCAAATTCTGCGATACGTTGCTGAAGTCTTTCTTCATCTTCTGCGTGGGTTGCGATTATACCACCAGTATTTGCAAAAATATTTTCCAAGTCTTTTTGTTCATGAACAAGTAAGTCCCCTGTGCTACTTCCCATGAATATCTTGATTCCGCAAACTCCGTCCATGCCTTCGATATCTTGTAAATCTCTGACATTATCTCTTGTTGCTCCAGCAAAGAATCCGAAGTGATTTACCGATTTTGATTCAGCAAGAGCAATTTTAGCCTCTAAAGTAGCGCGATTTGTTGCATTGGGCACATTGTTTGGCATATCCAAGAAAGCAGTCACTCCACCTGCGACTGCTGCTCTACTGCCACTTTGCAAATCTTCCTTGTCGGTATTCCCCGGTTCTCTGAAGTGAACGTGTGGGTCAATTGCACCTGGTAGCAAATGTAGTCCAGTGCCATCGATTAGCGATTCTCCATTTGAGACTTCCAAGCCGCCTCCGATCGCTATTGTTTGGATAGAACCATTGGATACACGAAGGTCTCCTTCTACAATACGATCTGACAAAACTAAGGAGGCATTCTGAATCAGGACATTGCCTTCCATGGTTGGTTCAGATGTTGCCGGAATGCTGGCATCTCAATACTGTTCCCATCTCAGAATCGGAATTATGGCTTCCCGCTCGCTTCAAATAACTGAGGCATCAGCGATGGGGTAGCGAGTTGGAGTAGCCAGGTTATCTCGTCGGGCTCATAACCCGGAGACCGGTGGTTCAAATCCACCACTCGCTACCAAAATTGAATTGCAATTAATGCTTGTAATTGTTAGAACTAAATGAAAACTGAAAGTGAAAAATAAGGACACTGCGGACTCATCATGTTAGCATTACACTTTCAATTATGCTAAAGGGGTCCTTCTGTTATTCATATACCGTCTAGCATTGAGGGATAGTGAAGCAAAGGTGAGAAAGATGGCCAAGAAGACCGCAAGTGAAAAGTTAGACGAAGAAGATGGCTCTATCGTGATAGACGCAGATGAAGAACAGGCAACCATAGATGATTTGCCTGGTGTGGGACCAGCTACCGCTGAAAAATTGCGAGAGGCAGGTTTTGAAGAATTACTCGCTATTGCAGTAATGAGTCCAAATGAATTAGCCGAACAAGCCGAATTGGGTGAAGCGGTGTCTTCCAAGATTATTCAAGGCGCCAAGAAAATGGCTAACATTGGCGGATTCGTATCCGGAAATAAATTACTAGAACGCCGTAAAGAAGTCCAGAAGTTAACATCTGGATCAGCGGCCTTGGATGAGTTGCTAGGAGGGGGATTTGAAACCCAAGCTATAGTTGAGGTATATGGTGAGTTTGGAAGTGGAAAGACACAGATAGGTCACCAACTAGCTGTTAACACAATACTGCCTAGTGAACAAGGAGGATTTGATGGAGAGATTTTCTACATAGATACAGAAGATACGTTCAGGCCCGAAAGAATAGCACAAATGGCAGAAGCTGTAGGTTTAGATCCTAGCGCGGTTCTTGATAGAATACACGTCGCTCGTGCCTACAATTCGGCTCATCAGATGTTGTTAGTAGATGAAATCAAAAAGCTCTCGAAGAATATTGATGTCAAATTAATCATTGTTGACTCACTAACCAGTCACTTCCGCGCAGAATATGTAGGCCGTGGAATGCTCGCTGCAAGACAGCAAAAACTCAACAGACATCTGAAAGAACTCAAGCAGCTATCAGATGTTCACAATGCTCTGGTTTTGGTGACTAACCAGGTTATGTCCAAACCAGACGCAATGTGGGGCGATCCAACAAAGGCCATCGGGGGTCACATTGTTGGGCACGCCAGTACTTTCCGTCTCTACCTCAGGAAGTCGAAGGGTGGTCGAAGAATCGCCCGCCTAGTCGACAGTCCCAACCTACCTGAGGGAGAGGCTGTGTTCACCGTGACTGCCGAGGGTCTGAGGGATTGATTCCTGAGAGGCCCTCGGGGTCCGAGTGTGAAGTCATGCAGGTAATTCTGCCAATGCTTCATCGATTTCTCCAATGAGATCACTGACGTAGGATTCTGAAAACGATAGTTCTAGTCCACTGGCTTGAAACAATTCAGTTAGTCCTCGGGTGTAACCCAATGAAAGGCCGGCTTTGTATCTAGCAAGAGCGTCTTCGGTGTCTCTTCGGTGGTATTTCCACATCTGTAGAGCTCCAAGTTGTGCAATTCCGTATTCGACGTAATAGAAGGGAACTCCAAATAAATGGCCCTGGCGTTGCCAAGACACTTTTTGAATATCCTCAAATCCATCCATATCCACCTTTGGTCCAAACCGTTCTCCGAGTTCTAACCACTTCTCAGCACGCTCTTCTCTAGAGTGATTGGGATTAGCGTAAACCCAATGTTGGAACGCGTCTATTGTAGCCATCCATGGCATAAATGAAATGATATCTTCTAGGTGCTTTCGCCTTGCTCTATCCGCATCTTTACTATCATAGAATTCTTCCCAATGAGGATGGGTTAGAAGTTCCATCGCCATGCTTGCCACTTCAGCGAATTCAATTGGAGAATCCCTTTCATGGATTAGGTCTAAGTGACCCGAATAGAATGAATGGAAAGCGTGGCCGGCTTCATGAATCATAGTCTCGATATTCCTTTGAGTTCCAGCAGCATTCATGAAAATAAATGGCAATCTGCTCTTTTGCAAGTAATACTGATATCCGCCAGGGGCTTTCCCCTTTCGACTATCTAAATCCAGGCAATCATTAGCATCTAATTGATCGAAATAATTGCCCAACTCTGCGGACATATTGTGAAAGATACGCGAGCATCCATCCACCATATCTTGGACATCATTGAATGGTTGAAGTGGTGGGCGACCTTTCACATCGACACCCATGTCCCATGGCCTTAACGATTCAAGACCTAAATCTTGCATACGTCCCCTATCTGCTCTGTGGCGTAATGGCTGGCAAACAGATTCGATAGATTCGTGGAATTCTAAACAATCTTCGATAGTGTAATCGAATCGATGCATAGAGGCAAACATATACTGTTGAAAACCTTCAAAACCTGCATTTGTGGCCATTTTATGGCGAATTTGGATTAATTCATCGTAGATTTCTGAGACTCTTTCATTATCCTCAAATCGTCTCTCAGAGACAGCTTTCCAAGCAGCCTCTCGAATTGTCCTATCTGTATTCTCTAAGTAAATAGCCATCTGAGCAAAGGTCTTTTGTTCTCCGTCAAATTCTACCATTTGGGCTCCACAAATCTCGTTATATTCAGTTACCAGCTTTGTAGACTGTGTGCTAAGTGGTATGTTCTCCTCTCGAAATATTTCGATATCAGTCTTTAGTCCCTTAACCAATATGTCGAACCTCTCTGGCAGTTCGTCTACCGATTCGTGTTCAACAAGTCGTCGATTGAGAATGTCACTGTATTCGGATAATTTTGGTTGAACATTTTCTACGAATTGCATCCATGATTTTTGTATTCCCTCATCGTCTGTATGACAAGTCATATCGATGTAAAGTCTCGCTCTAGCTTCCGAAATGACTTCTGATAGACTAGACCTATCGGTGATGAAAGTCTCTAGACAATTTGAGCAACTTAGTTTGCGATCTCTTAGGTCATTCATGTAGGGTTCTATGGATTCCCAAGATGAACCATCAAGGTCGTCAGGAACAAAGCCCATTTCAACCCCTCAATCTTTCCTAGCAGACATTGGTCCAGTTGGTAAAGGACCTTCTTTTCTGCTGTACTTCTGTCTCTTCCACTTTGCCGCTGCTTCACGATTGGCGGCTCTGATATCTTCGATACCCTCGTGCTTTGGATTTTCTTTTTCTATCCAACAGGCTGTGCAATATCTCTTTCCGTCGTGGTCAACAAAATTACCCGGTGTGCACGGTTCATTGCAGACAGTACAGGTTCGGAATCCAAAGAATCTCGACATAATCTCAGTTGCACCCTAGAGGCTCCCGTCTATCAGTTTGACCCCAAAGGGGTCAAGTGCTCATGTCTGCCATAGCAGCGTGTAACAGAAATGCGGATTCAATTTCCAATAAATTAGAATCGGTAAAATTAGAATCATTTCCTAATCTCTGTAGTCCCTCAACGGTTGGCATTGGCCTTTCAGTTACCAAACTTGATTTTAGGTGAAGCATCAAACGATTTGCATCGGCGGTAGCATCATTGAATGTATTTCGAGGAATTTCTAGGGTTTCACCGTCCAGGTTAAACGGGTATTCAGTACCAAATTCTGGAAGGTAGACAATCCAAGCGTTTTCATCGCCTTGCTTTAGACCAGCCCTCCCGAAGGCAATTCGTATTTGGTGAGTGCCGGATATCAATCGAAGAAATTCTGTGTCAACATTATTGCCAACCATTGAATTTCGCAATTCCCTTCTTCTTAGAGCGTGCCATACAGTCCATAGATGAATCTCACTAGCAGCAGCGGAATATGAGAGTAACAACCAACGTTCATTTGGCCGCCATTCGTTAAAGATTGAAATTACATTTTGAGGGTCATCCAATGGCTCAGGAAAGTGTATTCCCCATGCGGGGAACCAAGGCACTCTATGGTCCTGAGCCATGCTTTCCGATGAGGTCTGATTGATGAATTGTTCAGTTCATCTTTGTCGTCTAGTTGATCTAGATGCAGCCTCTACCAAATTATCTACCAAGCGAATACTCCAACCCCTTAGGCTTGCCAGTTTGTTTCGGTCTCTTTCCGTTAAACCAGCCACATCAGAGGCATTCTCAACACCGAGCAAATCAACCATCTCTCTAGCCCTGGTTCGCCCAATTCCTCTAATCGAAACTAAGCCGAGTAGATCTGATTTACATCCATGACTAATCCTCCTGTGTAATTCACTAACCAAATCGACTAACACCTTATGTTGTGAGGGGTCCAATTGCCTTAATTCATCATCATCGTTGAGAATTTCCCTCATTGCGTATAGTAGCCATTCTGCCAAATCAACTCGGCTTCGTACATCACCTGGTTGAACGTTCCAATTATTTTCTAGGTCCTCCATTCTGGCTTCATTAATCCAATCTTCAAGCACCAAAACTCCCTTCATTCTACGTTCAATGTCCGCATCCACAGCTTCTGTAAGGAACTCACGTTGGTGAGAATGTATAGCGGTCTGAATTCTCTCGGCCTCTTCCTTTCTTGGCCAAAGCGCGAGGAAATCTGGAGTACAGGCTACTAAGTGAAGCAAACTCATTGGAGATAGTTGGTGTACATCATCGGTTCCAATCATTATTCTCATGGCCCTTTGCATTCCATCGTGTATCATTCTGCCAGAAATCGGATTGAGATACAGTCTAGCGACACGATTACCAAGAGGAGTGGAAGAATAAGTCATTGAAGCAGGGTCAGGAAGACTCGGCTCACTAGTAATTCTTTGACTTGCTCTTGAGAACCCAAAGATTGCTGGCCCCTTCCTCGGAGAAAGCGTGGTTGTTGATTCAAATTCTGATTTTGATATCTCTAATCCTGGTACACTTTGCCCAGTCTTTACCCACTCAGGCATTTCATCCTGCCAATCTTCTGTTTCAGATATTGAATTCTCTCTTTCCTTTATTCTCGATAGAACCTCTTCAGATTCGCCTTCCCTAGTAATCATTCCATTTTCAGCCAACCAGCCTATGACATCATCTAGACGCGCTTCCAAACTTTGTTCATTCATGTGGGTAGCAAGGAAGGTTTTCCTGAAAAATCGGGAGATTGAGTCTCTATCTCGTAACCCTCCCGTAGCCATTACTGAGAGAAGATGAGTCAATAGCGAGGGGTCCTCTTCAGCACGAACTGCAGATGGGTTAGCTAATTTTGAAGTAACTTCTTCCGGTTCACTCAACATATACAATTCAACGATATTTAATTCATCATCTTCATCTTTTGCGAGTATCCATGCATCACCCGAGTCGTCAAATTTAGGCCTTCCAGCTCTGCCTAACATCTGCCGTATTTCCATAACAGGAAGAGGCATTGAACCTCCACCAATCGAACTCCACCTTCGATGATCTCGAATGATTACCCTTCTCGCTGGTAGGTTTACTCCCTGTGCGAGGGTTGGAGTTGCCACAATTGCTAGCAAAGTACCCTGTCTAAATGCCTCTTCTACAGTTTTTCTTTGGCTATGAGTTAATCCTGCGTGATGGAATGCAACACCTCCTCTAATGGCTTGTGAAAGTGCCCTACCCATCACCGAGGTATCCTCTCGACGAGTTAATCGCTCAGCGATTTTTTCCCATTCATCAATTAGTTCAGTATCGTACTTAATCGGCCCATCAGAAATCTGTTTTCTAATGTGTTTTGATAACTCTCTAGCTTCTTTCTGGGCCGATGCTCTAGAGTTTACGAATACTAGCATTTGTCCTCCAGTTGAATATGAATCATCTAGGACCGCTTGCAGCCTTTTTGTATTCCTTCCTTCAATCATTCTAGGTTCTGGCCATTCTACATTATCGGGCCCATCTATTCGGTGAATCTTGACATTAAGGCCAGTTAATGTTCCAGAATGAAGTTGTATAGGTCTCCAACTCGATTGGATTAGTTTAGCATCTAACCAATCCGCCATATCTTGTGAATTTCCAACCGTCGCTGAGAGAGCAATGAGTTGGGCTTCGGGTTGGGAGTGGCGGATTCTGGAAAGAAGAACCTCTAATGTGGGCCCTCTGGATATGTCATGTAAAAGATGAAACTCATCTGCTACAACTACGCCGATTTTTTCCATTACACCTTCACGAGTTCGTAAAATCGAATCGAGTTTCTCACTCGTACAAACTAGAATATCCGAATCTTCGATTCCACTGGTTTCTCCGCTCCTATCTCCTATCGCTATACCGACTCTAAGTCCAACCAAACTCGCCAATTCTTGTAACTCTTCGACTTTCTCTGAGGCCAATGCTTTCAGTGGTACGATATAGAGGCCTCTACTTCCACTTAGATCCGAAATTAGTCGTTGAATCATAGTCAGGTGAGCAACCAATGATTTTCCACTCGCAGTGGGTATAGTTAGCATCAAATTGTGTCCAGCTAGTGCATATGGCAGGGCTTCACGCTGAGGGGGAAAAAGCTCCTCAATACCCCATTCAGACCTAAGGTGTTGGATGATTCTCTCATCCACATCTAGGTCTGCGAGACTTACCTCTAGGAGGTCTTCGTCCACCGGCACATATCGACTTAGAATCCGCCGTTCTAAAGGATACCGAATCTAATCGCTTAACCTAGGTAAAATACAACAACACACATGACTAACATAAGAGATGCAGGAGTAGCACGGCTTAGTGGATCGCCTTTTGTCTTCAAGTGACAAATCACGGCTCCCGCCATTAACAAACCCATCCCTAGTGCGGCAAATTGTACTAATGAAGAATACCAAATACCTACAATCAGTAGAATTGCGAGAGTCAACTTGGTTATTCCGATAGCATATACCGACCACTGTGGTAAACCATAAACTGCAAATTCTTCGACGATATTCTTTGCATTCCCTGCACGGAAGCCGGTTTCTAATCTTGGTCTGAATATCCAAACTGCAATTATTACAACTGCAATGGCTATTTGTAGAACCGTCACAAGTTCATCAATCATACATGCGGATTACTAACTTGACGTATATACTCTTGTTCTGAGAATATATGTGACTAATTCCATCGATGGTATGCTGGATGCCCTTCTTTCACTGCAATGAAAAGACCTTCTCCAACAGCACATATTTTCCCATCAGAAATCAACTCCATCTTGACTTTAGCTCTATCCTCCTCCAATTCGATTACCTCACCGGTTACTTGTATTTCATTTCCGAAAGGAGTGGGTCTTCGAAGTTTGATACTATAATTCGCGGTAACTGTACAGGGTGGTTCAGAATCTCCAGATTGATCCATTAGAGCGATTGCAGCGGTCCAATTACCATGACAATCCATCAAAGTTCCAATGATGCCTCCGTTTATCATTCCAGGAAATGCTTGGTGCTCAGGTGAGGGGTCAAACCTCATTTCTAGTCCTTTATCGGTCCGGAATGAGCGTATACGTAGGCCTTCTGAGTTAGCAGGACCACAACCAAAACAGATGCTATTTGGAGCATGTAACTCTTGCACTGACTCTCCATTTGAGGCACTCATTGTTCATTCCGGGTACTAAGCGGAATACAACAATTGCCCAAGAATAAGGCAATTTTTCACTCAATCCCTGTATGCTAATCCTCTTATTTGGTAGACTCCACAGAGTGGTATTGGTGGATTCCGAAGAGGCTCCTAAGTCGTCCAAAAAGGATGACGGAAACGTAAGAGTTCCTAGGGCGAAGAGGCGGCGCCATCAGCCAATAAAAGTCTCAAATCAAATTCCGACAAGTCGAAGGAAAGAGATTGAGAAAGCCTTGGAAGAGCCTAGCAGCACCCCGAAAACATGGTCTCGTGCTAGTGGGTGGAAATCACATCGAATTGGTCGCAAGCTTGTGAAACCCGGAACAATTCGACAAATTGAATATGACTTGATGGATGTAGAAATTGGTGAATCTTGGCCAATTCCAATTACAGTAATCCATGGTTCAAGGCCAGGGCCGGTCGTTACCTTGATTGGAGCACTTCACGGAAATGAATTAGTTGGCCCCTTAGCATTGACTTACTTACAATCGCATGCAATCTTAGGAGAGGATAAGCCCATTGATCCCTCCACGGTTGCAGGAACCATTCGGATTATTCCAATCGTGAATATGCCCGGTTACCGTCGTCGAAGCAGATATATGACCGACGGTAGGGACTTGAATCGATTCTTTCCAGGTAAAGAGGATTCAAACACAACCTCGAGGGTAGCAAACAGATTGTGGAAGGAGATTTTCCAAAATTCTGATCACATACTCGACTTACACACCGCCGCTTTGGGTCGTTCAAATATGCCACAAATCAGGGCTAACTTAGCTAATCCAGCAAGCAATCGAAGTGCTCGTTCTTTCGGAATCGAGGTTATTCTAGACAGTGAAGGACCCAAAGGTTCCCTCAGGAGGACTGCTGATGACTACGGAATCAGTTGTATTACTTACGAGGGCGGTGGAGCAGATGAAGCAGACCCCGAATCTATCCAGATTGCTATGTATGGGGTTCTGAATGTACTGAGAAGTTTGAAGGTCATTCCTGGCTATTCTAGTAGACCGCGATTTAGGCTACTTGCATCGGGTTCTGTATGGATTCGTTCCGATCACGGCGGTCTACTGGATGTATTGACTCCGGCCGGCTCTTGGGTAGAGGAGAATGAATTGGTGGCAACAGTCTCAGATCCTGAACACCCAGGAGTTTCAATGGAAATACGCTCGCCCACAGATGGTCTACTGATTTGTATTGCAACGCATCCATTCGTAACCACTGGTACTCCAATTGGCCATTTATTGCCCATTTCAAAAGGAATCAAGACAGTAAAGAGACGTTTGGACGATGAAGGCGTGTTAGTTCTAAGCGGCGCCGATGGAGAACCCCCATGGCGTGAAGACGACGAAATTGAGGACATTTCAGTTGAAGGAGAATGGGAAGGGGGTTCACCAGATGCTGAGTGGGGCGAAAATATACCATCGGCAGCCGAGGAAGAGGCGGATGAAGCCTAAGATTCATTCTTTTTCAGAAGATTCTTCACTAACTATTGCAGTCGCATCGACTGTGACTACAGTTGATTGAAGCATTGGAACAGATTCTACCATTGGCGGATTGTTGTCACTGTGCTGACTCAATAGGGCGCTGAGGTCGGGGGCTGCGGGAAGTTCAGTCGCGCGGTGCTCAGGGGCGACGCCTGGTGGACTTTGGTTAACTCTGAATTCTGCATAGGCTTCGGCGATCATTTTGTTTTCCCTAATTTTCATTCCGGCTAATGCAACTCCTCCAACTAGTGAAAGAATTACTATTAGGATAACAACAATTCCGGAACTGGAGCCAAGGAATGAGAATAGGGATTCAATCAATGTTGGTGCAGGGATGTAGACTTCAACATCGACCGTCCACTGTAATTTAGTTTCGAATCCGGAATCCGTTATGGTTAGATTTAGTTCTCGGACACCACTGCGTTGCGAGCAAAGAATTTCCGCTAATCCCCAATCTTTTGATTTGCAGTCGATTTCTTCGATAATCAAGGTCTGACCATTTTCACTCCAGTTGCCAGATAGAATTATTCCTTCCATCTCCCAGACCATTTCCTTAGTAACAGTAGTTGGAATATTTCGAATATCGATACGAAGAGTATCATTTACAGAGTTCCAATCTACAGTACTGGTTCTGCTCAACGAAGATTCGATTAGTTCAGCTCGATTCAAGGAATCATCGACCACGTCATTACAATCATCATCCCAACCATTCCATGTCTCAGTAGCATCTGGATTGATTGTTTCAATCAAATCTTCACAATCTTCGAAGGCATAGAATCCATCTTCGTCACGGTCATGGTCGAAAACTAATGGATCAGAGCCGGTTTCTTTGACTTCCTTTCCATCACTCATTCCGTCATCATCAGAATCTGAATCTGTTGGGTCGGTTGATAGATTGTGGAATTCATCATAATCCCAAAGACCATCTTGGTCCGAATCAAGAGTACGGAAGTCCTCATCTACTTCTTCATCACAATCGTTGTCCTTTGCATCTAGTGATTCGGCGAGTAGAGGGGCTCTTTCAGCATCATCATCCTGACAATCTTGGAACCAATACCATCCATCTCCATCATCATCGGGGTCAGCCCATAGTGGATTTGAGCCGTAGGTCTTTACCTCGAGTCCATCGGGTAATCCATCATCATCGGTATCACCATCATATGGGTTACTTGTTACGTTATGATACTCATCATAATCATCTAACCCATCGGAATCAGAATCTAAATCCCAGAATCCATCGTCAATAACAAGATCGCAATCATTATCCTTATTGTCTAATAATTCAGGTAATGCTGGATTACGATATTCATCTTCATCGTCACAATCTAGGAACCAATGATATCCATCTTGATCCGCATCTGGGTCATATGACAGAGGATTAGAGCCATAAGTTTCCACTTCGATACCGTCATCTAATCCATCATCATCGGTATCAGCGTCCTCGAAATCAGTGCCGTGGATGTGGTATTCCGGCCAATCCAAAAGGCCGTCTGAGTCTCTGTCAGTGAAATTGAAACCTTCATCGGTTAGATCGTCACAATCATCATCAATTCCATTCAATCTCTCGTAGGTGCCTGGATTAACATCAGGATTATTATCGTTGCAATCTTGGAAATGGTAGAATAAATCATTGTCTGCATCGGGGTCATAAACCAAAGGATCAGTACCCCAATAATTCACTTCCAATCCATCTGATAGTCCGTCATTATCGCTATCTGAATTCATTGGGTTAGTTGCATAGTTGAAAATTTCTTGTAGGTCAGTCAATCCATCGGTGTCTGAATCACTAGCGAGAGGGTTAGTGCCAAAACTCATCACTTCATCGTAATCAGACAATCCATCATCATCTGTATCTGCATCATATGGGTCAGTGCCCCAAACTAGAGTTTCATTTTCATCAGATAATCCATCATCGTCATGGTCCCAATCGTTATCCACTCCGTGGAAAATCAATTCCCACGAATTGAGAGTTCCAGTTCCACCAGTGGTAGAATCTCGAACCTTTAGTGTCCAGAGACCTAAACTCGATTCACCCCAATGATGGACAGTATTGAACAACCAATCGGAATAATCGTCGTTACTATCTCCATTGCTGACTGCTAACCATGATTCTGTTCCATCTGGTGACTGTAATACAATATCTAAATCGCCACGGTAGGTATGGTTGATATCGACGATAACATCTACACTTTCTAATGATAATTCACTTGTAACTGTGATTGGGAATTCGCTCCATGAGAGATTTCCATCTGGAATGTCAAAGTTAGGTAAATACGGTCCGTAGGTCGAGTTGATTTCTTGTTCCAAGGTGGTCCAATTCAAGGCCATTGAGACAGCGGCTCCGGCATCTACTGCGCCAAATCCATACTTGTGAGATACATCGTGGCCGGCTCCATTTGTATTCCAAGAGGAATCTGATGGATCATTCATTCGTGAGGTTTGCACTAAAATTTCCTGTACATCTCGCCACGTCAAGTATGGATTTGCGTCATACATCAGTGCGATTACTCCAGCGGCTAATGGCGTGGCGCTTGAGGTTCCTCCAAAGGTATGGGTGACATTTCCACTACCGTTGTATCCCCCGCTTCCGACGATATCTGTGGTTGTTATTCCCTCACCATCGCCATTTGAGTGAGCCGCAACGAGAATGTTTGCACCCGGTTCGGCATAGTATGATTGATCCCCTTCGTGGGATATTGCGGTTACTGCAATGGTGAATCGGCTATTTGCATAACCGTCCTTGTTTGCATCGTCATCACTACCCAAACCATTTCCTGCAGCCCATGTGATGGAATTACCTAGGCCCTTTCTTCCATTATACGCGTCTTCCTCAAAGGCGGCAAGTGTAAGTGGACCAGGTCCAGATAGAGTTTCACCGTCATCCGCAGGACCCCAAGAATTGGAGTATATGTCGATATCATCATTCTCAAACGACAATGCATCAGCTTCGGTACTGTCACCGGACCAGCACGCGATTAGGGTAGAGCCGCCAAGTGTTGCTTCCCAAGCCGCTCCTGAGACATATAGTGAGTTATTTCCAACAGCGGCGGCTACACCTGCAGCAGCAGTTCCGTGCCCATTCCAAGAATTTGGTGCCGGATCGCTATCATCGTTACACCAATCGTAGGAATAGTTCGCATCGTAGTTATCGATGATATCGGGATGCTGATGGTCTAATCCATCATCGACTATGCTGATGACTATACCTTCACCACGATAATTATCCCAGACATCTGTGGCATTGATATCCTCTCCACTCAGTCCTGAGGTCTGACCTGTATTTTCAAGATGCCACTGAGAGGAAAATTCAGGGTCGTTAGGATTGTCTCTTGGGAATTGTTGTCGTTCAACCAATGGTGAATAGGATTCAATATGACCAATTTGAAGCAACATTTCGAGATCGTCAATAGCCTCTAGTGGATTATCAAAATACCAAATGTAAGCGCCTGTGAGTATAGGTGCAGTTTCCACCGATTCTGGTTTTGCCAAAGTCAGTGATTGTTTGTCGATTGGAATTTGGGTTACAACCAACCATTGGTTTGTTTGAGATAGTTCATCATCGGTGTATTGTTCGAGATTCTCAACCCTATCGAATGCCAACTGAACAGCTCTAGAATAAGTAGGTAGGATATTCTCTCCGTCTATCTCAAAGTCCATATCGTAATTTTGCCCTTCACCAATAGATGCCGCGACAGGTGATACAAGCATCAGAACAAGTAGCATCGCTGTCGTACGCATGGATTGACTTCGATGTTGTAGGGGTTTTAGCCGTTGCCGATGCATGGGTGGTTGGCGCATCGGCTAAAATTAGTATGTAATCAGTTGTTTTGCTTGTAATCTGATATTGCCTGGTGAACTTCATCGTCATCCATCAATCGACGTTGATTTTTCGCCACTTCAAACATATGAGCAACTAAATCATCATCTGCATCGTACCCATTTTGTTCTAACCACCAAATTATGTTTGAGCGCCCACTCATATGGCCAATTCGAATAATCTGCTGAAGGCCATAATCCTGAGCAGGGACTCCTGAATATACACGGTCTGCAAGCCAATGATCTCCCTTTTTCATCGCCTTGATTACTGCGCTGGCATGCACTCCTGTACCAGTTTCAAAGGCATCTTCTCCAAAGACGGGATAATTCCGCGGCAGAGCGACTCCGACATATTCATGCGCCTTTCTCATGTATTCATTTAGAGCGGTTAGGTCGTTCTCGATAACTCCCATTAGTGAGAGATTGACTAGGGTTTGATCTAGGGGAGCATTTCCTGCCCTCTCTCCTACACCCAATGCAGTTCCGTGAATTACATCCGCTCCTACCTCTACAGCAGCGAGGTTGTTTGCAACACCCAATCCTCTATCTTGGTGGCCATGCCAATTTACTTCGATATCTCTACGCTTCACTCCTGCGTCAGGAATAACTTCGTCCTGAATGAAAGTAAGCAATTTTCGAACTCCGTTAGGCGTCACATGGCCACAGGTGTCGCAAACACAAATTCTGTCTGCACCTAATTCGATTGCTCTGGTGTAAACCTCCTTGATTTCTTCTGGCTTTGAACGGGTGGTGTCCTCCGTGACAAACATCACAGGGATGTCATTATCGACAGCAAATGTAACCGCTTTCTCAGCCGTACTGAGAATTCGCTCCATAGTCCAACCTTCGGCAAATTGTCTAATCGGACTAGTTCCAAGGAAAGCACTAGCCTGAATCTGCCTCTCGTGCTTGGCTTGCAAATCTACTAGCGGTTCGATATCCCCAACAACGGTTCGAACCGCACAACCAGGTCTCAATTCGTAATCATTCTCACCCATATGGGTAAGCATTGCATCTATGTGATTGACATGAAATGGTCCTGCACCGGGAAGTCCAAGATCTACTTTTTGAATTCCTAGACGTTCCATGTAATCGATTAATTCGATTTTCTGTTCGATGGTTGGATTACGTGCACTAGGACTTTGTAAGCCGTCTCTAAGAGTCTCATCATCGAACCAAACATCATGTGGATGATTAGCGGAATCACGCTCGATTTCATAGTCTATGATGTTCCAATCATAGATGAGTTCTCGCTCGTTCATTCTTGACCCTCCAGCCGCTCTACGCGTACCACGTCCGTCGAACAGGCGGGCAGGCGTTTGAGGATTTCCTGAATTCAGGCTGAAATCTTCGATGAAGGCGCTCTTGAGTTCCATTCATCTCGAACAATCATAGTAGCCGCCAATACCGCTCCCAGAATAGAACCTTGTAAACCAGCGCTAGCAGCCACAACAATCGCAAACATTAGAGCGAGATATAACATTGAAACAAAGAAAGAACGAGCCGCAGTTGGAATCCGTCCAGACTCGATTCTAGGCTCATTTGGATTGATTATGAACACTGTCCTAGCATACCATAGAGTGACAACAATTGCAGTCCAACCAAACACATGGTAGATTGTATCATTTCTATCGATTCCACCCAAAGCTATCGGTGCAAATATTGCTAAAATTAGCAATAAAATAGAGTAAATCTTCATTTCAATGAGGGTTCTTTTTGCACCTTTTACTCCAGGCATCATTGGGACTCCAACGGAATCATATTCCTCTGAGCGATATAGCGCCAAGGCCCAAAAATGCGGAGGAGTCCATAGGAATATTAGCAGTAGAAGATACCAAGGCATCAAGCTCCCTAAATCAAAAATTGAAACCGCGAAATCTTGCACGGAGTCTAGATTGATACTCAAATCACCAACCGCAGTTGCCCAACCGATCACTGGTGGAGTGGCTCCCGCTAGACCTCCGATTACTATGTTTTGAACCGAGGTTCGCTTTAACCAAATGGTGTAAATGAAGACATAGAATAAGATACTGAATGCTGCCCAAAAAGCGGCTACCTGATTAGCAAATTCAAGGAACCAAATAACTCCTGCCAGCGAGATGAAAATTCCAAAAATTAGTGCTCCATTTGGACTAATAGTACCTTTTGGTATGGGCCTTTTTGAAGTTCGTTGCATGATTGGATCAATATCTCTATCATACCACATATTGATTGCATTAGCGCCTCCAGCTGTGAGATATCCTCCCACGAAAACAATCGCCATAGTACGAACGGATTCATTCCAATCCATCTCCGAAAATCCCGATGCTTCAAGCAAATCGTGAGATAATACCGCACATAGTGCGGTAATCTGTAGAAGAACAACCACTCCAGGTTTGGTAAGAGTTAGCCAAGCCTTGACTCCACCCCCACTCTCTCCCATAGCACGCCCTTTGGGCGTGTGGCCTTCAATTCGACTCATCACAAGGTCTCGGGTGCAGGCTCATGTAAAGCGAAGGCAGAGATAGCCAACCAAGCGGTTGCTAGTGTGAGGAATGATGTGCTACCAATTAACAGGTGGATAAGAGAAAGCATTTCGCGAAATGTTTCATTTTCAGGCGACCAAGAAAGAATGTATAGAGCGCCTATTGCAATATTCAAACAATATAGTGCGGATGCAGCCCAAATCCAATTTCTTAGGACTAATCCGTGCTGGTGCTGAATCTGCTCCTTTCTAACAAACCAACAAGCGAGTAGTAGAATACCTCCAACAATCGCTACCAGCCATCGATGAATAATTTGAGATTGATTTTCCAAGTCAACTATTTCGGGAAAGTAATTCCCTTTGCATAAAGGCCACGAGTTTACATCTCCAGATACCCCACATATCTGGTCTGCACCTGGAGTTGTAGCAACAAATACTCCAGCAAAAACTGTGGTGAATGTACCGAACCCTAACCATGCAATTCTATTCTTCCACTTAGAAGCGAGAATTGGGTCAAATTCGAACCACGATGGTTGATTTACTTCATCTCGATTTATACAAATCCACAACCAGATTAGAGATAATATGAATGCAAGAGCGCTTGATAGATGCATTGCTACACTCCAATGAACATTATCAATTTCGACCGTTAGCCAACCAAGAGCTCCTTGCCAAATGATCAGTCCCAAAGCCAAGTTAGATGCGAAAGTCGTTTTTCTTGAAACATCTTCATTTCGACGAATAGTAAGCCAGTTTAGAATAACTAGAGGGCCAAGAATAGCCCCTGCCAAAAGTCTGTGAAACCACTCTGTAAAAATCTCAAAAGTCGTATATCTATGATGTTCACCTCGCGAATCTATTTCATCCGGATTTTCATTCCACCATGCCTCTTGTTCCTCTGGACTAATGTCGAATCCCCATGTGCCAAAGCAAGTTGGCCAGTCTGGACAGGATTCTCCAGCATCTGAGACTCTAATCAAACCGCCAACAGCAATTACCAGAAAGGTAAGTACGATGAGACCAGCAGTCAATCGCTTAGTATCTACTTTCTGAAGCATCGCTCATCACCTCTGAATGGTCGATAAGCGGTAGAGCCCTCATTCTTCCTCAGTATGAGGGTCTACATCGATTGGAATGCGGTGAGATTCATATTCAAGCATTGCAATCTTAAGAGGGTCAAGTACGAATCTTGCTTGAGCGTCCTCTGTTCCATAGAGTTGGACTAGTTCTTCCATGAAATTCTCACGGAGTTCTTCCTCAGATACATATAGCGGTGCACCCATGCTAATTTGCAATGCTCGTGCACCTATGATTCGCGCCTTCTCGAAGCGTGTGTGCTGCCGTACTGGAGTAACCATCGAGGCGGGCGACCCAAGAGCCCCCTATTAGCCCACCGGCTAGCCTTCGCCCCCTATGGGGGCGGATTTCTGAGTGATTTTATGCCTCAATCAACATACCAACGGCGTTACCACCGCCTAGACAAATCGTAACAATTCCGAGATTACTATTTGTGCGATTAAGTGCGTTTGTCAGAGTCATTAGGCAACGTGTTCCTGTTGCGCCTAGTGGATGTCCTATCGATACCGCTCCACCATGGGGGTTGAATCTCTCCTCTGGGAAGTCAAATGCATTCTGAATGGCGCATGAGGCTGCTGCAAATGCCTCGTTGTGCTCTAAAATATCGATATCAGAAATTTCTAATTGGTTCCTATCCAAGAGCATTTGAATCGCTGGTATAGGTGCAGACATGACTCTGTTTGGCTCTACCCCAGATGTAACATAATCAATTATTCTAGCCAGAATAGGCCAGCCATTTTCATTGGCGGTTTCCTCAGAGGCAATTAGAACCGCTGAACCCCCATCCGATACCTGGCTAGCATTACCAGCGGTGACTTGCCCATCATCCTTGAAAACGGTTCTAAGTCCAGCAAGACCTTCCATTGATGTATCCATGCGAATTCCTTCATCTTGGTCGAGTTCATCCATTGTAACGCACTCTTCTGCAAGCCAACCTTTCTCCCATGCTGAGTTGGAAAGGTTGTGAGAACGGAGAGCATATTGGTCGGATTCGGTACGCGAGATGTTTGCTTCTTCAGCAATGGTCTCACCAGTAATTCCCATCATTGATCCGTCATAGGCGTCCTTGAGCCCATCGTGACTTAAAATTCCAGTCAATTCTGCAAATGAGATTTCATCACCACGCCTTGCCCCACGGATGAAGTGGGGTGATTGACTCATTGATTCCATTCCACCGGCGATTACGACATTGGATCTTCCAGCCATAATTTCTGTTGCTGCGATCATTACAGCCTTGAGACTTGAGCCGCAGACCTTGTTGACGGTTGTACACGGGGTTGAGTATGGTAGCCCAGCACCCATTGCGACTTGTCTAGCAGGTGCTTGTCCTGCACCTGCTTGAAGCACCTGACCAATGTAGACCTGGTCGATGATTCCACTACGAGGATCTATTCCAGCCCTTTGCAATACTCCCTTTACAGCCAAAGTTCCCAAATCAACTGCTGTGTAATTGGCTAATGCTCCGCGAAACCGACCAAAGGGAGTTCTCGCATATGCGCATATGACCGGAGTCGACACAGGCGAGGCGAGTGAGTTACTCCCCTTGAAAGGTGCGATGGGAAAGTCGCTGCTATCCCTTAGTTTTCGGACGAATAACCGTAAAATTCTGCGTTCTTTAGATCGGGTCTGAAATCAGGTTTTACAAGTATGGTTCTAACCGCCCATAGGTCCTTGAAGATACGATATTGAGAGGTTGCATCTAGATAATCGACACCACTAGTTCCACCGGTTCCAATTCTTCTACCCATTATCCTCTCTACCATTCTCGCATGTGAATGGCGCCATTTGACCATCGACTCTTCAAGTTCTACAATTGCATCTATTAGAGTTCGTGGCCAAGTCAGTAATGGTAATTCTCTGTATGATTCGATGAATAATAATCCAGCCCGAGCGCGGCTAACATTTCCATTTGGCTTCAAGAAATCGATAGCTCCTTGGTGAGATGCTGCAAAGCGCTCAGCCGCTTCTTCGGGACTGGAAGCACCATATCCCGACATTCGTTCAGCGGCCTGCTTGCCTATTTTTTCATGTGAATTTAGATGAGTCTCGATATATTCCGCAACTGTGTCCTCGTCGCCATCATTTCCAGCTAATGAACCCATGATTGGAGTTCTAGACACCCATCGCATTAACGACTCACTGAGGGAAGGTTTGGACGCGACATCTTCCAAGCGAGCAAGAATAGCTGCATCTCTTTCGGAATTCTTCGCTAACTTGCGAAATGTGCTAATTGGGTCCATTCCATACAATCTATCTTCATTGGCCAAACCAAGTAAAATTTCGAATTCACGCATTTGGTATGATTCAAATCCAGACGCAGTCCCAAGTCCGTCTCTGAAAGCTAGGAATCCTTGAGGGGTCAAGGTTTCCAATACAGTCCATTGATTTGCCATCAATCGAAAGATCTCGGTTGTGCGGCCAAGGTGGTCAACCGCCATCGGAATATCATCCTCTGGAACATGATCTTGTGCGAGAATATCTCGAACTTCGGTTAGTTCACGAATGACCTGCTTGAACCAAAGTTCGAAGGTCTGGTGAACGATTATGAAATGCATTTCATCAGGGCTTACTCCTCTTTCTTCACCCTGAAGTTCTAACAAAGCGGGCAATTGCAGATAGTCTCCGTATGTCCAATTGCCCTCGCTGCCTGAGCCGCCCATGTTGCTCGGATGACGCTTCACGCTTGAATCGTTACCCTAGCCACAGTTCCGAATCCGAACCCTCATATTCAACAAATAGTGTCGATATTCTATGGCAGATAGAAGCGGTGGTCCACAAGAAAAGTCGGGATACTTTCGGCCAGCAAGGCAACTTCATGTTGAAAGTGGCCTAGATTTACAATTGGTTGGCGAAGACGATGCAGCCGAACTGTTCGCTGTTGTAGACTCTAACCGAGAATATCTCCGAGAATGGTTGCCATGGCTTGATGCAACCAATAGTATCGAGGACGAAAAAGCATTCATTTCGAGTAGTTTAGAGGAATATGAAAAACGAGATGGTGTTTTTTACACAATTCGAATTGATGGCAGTATAATCGGAACGATTAGCCTAAATTGGATAGATTGGGGAAATAAGGGGGCTGGAGTTGGTTATTGGTTGTCCAAGAACAAAACCGGAAATGGATACGTAACAAAATCTTGTATTCGATTGATGGAACATTGCTTCGACGACTTATACTTGCACAGATTTGTGCTTGAAGCCGCTGTAGATAACATTCCTAGTTGCGAAATCGCGGAAAGAATAGGCATGAGATTAGAAGGCGTCACCAAAGACAGAGAATGGCTATACGATCACTATGTTGATGCTAAACTATACGCTATCACAAAGCCAGAGTGGGATGAAAAGCGCAGTTCTTGACTCAACCAATTAATCCGTAATCAATAATTTCACAAGTACCCGAAGGTAAGGTTGCCAAGACATCATCTTGTGCTAGCCCGGTGGCCTTTGCGATTCTATTGGCTATGGTTTCTTTCTTTTCTCGCCCGGGCCTAATAATCGCCCATCTTTGACATAGTTTCGACACCCCTCCTGCTGTTCCAGATATTGGGATTGGAATATTGTTGACGATTGCAAAACCAATGGCTATTTCGATTTCTACATCTCTGTGCCAAGTTCTTTGTCCCCTAACAACAAATGCACCGCGGCCAAGAGATTCTCCGCTCTCAGTTTGTTTGGAGACTTGCGTAGGTCGAGCGTGGAATGCGGTTGCTGCGGCGCTACCGCTACCCCACGCGCGAGACCAACATATTGCCAATTGAGCGGCTTCTTTGATAATCTCAGAAGGTAGATTTTGAGCATCTTCAATTGAACCAGCAAATTCTTGTGAAATTTTCAATGATGCCACCCCTTCTGGTCTAAATCCGATAGGGTGAGGGTCTGTTTCTAAGCCATCGTGTAACCTTAGTGAGCAAGACGGAGCACCGTGTAAATCGGCATGAACGTAGAGGTCTGTAGAGCGCAGATATTTCCTAACCACTGTATCGTTGCCCTTTGCATCACGACCACCTACAACCATTCTACCGTCGGACAATATACCCCAACGATGTTTTTCGAACCAGAATCGCTTGCTACGTTTTCCTATTCTGACTCTTCCAGCCGCGGCTTCTTTCTCTCTTTTGGCAGCCTCCTTTGTCGCTTGATTTTCTGTTCTTTCTAAAGCTACCCTAGCTCCTTTGGATTTATCTTTCAGAGTTCTAGCCTGTTCAAAATAAATCTGGGCATTTTGGTGAACTGAATTTTCTACAGATAGAGTTACACTTGCTCCAGGCTCGTTATCCTCGTCTGGCAACCTAGCCAAAATGGTCCTTTTTTCGGGGTCAATCCTGTCTATCCAGACAACATCTGCAATTTTCGAGTCTAAGGTTTGCCAACCTTCGTTTGCTATCAATGAATTTACTTGACCGAGTAAATCGTCTACATGAGTCCAGTTATCCTGAATCGATTTTGCTAATTCCTGAGTCAATGCGGCTTGAGATTCAAATCGCTCGATTGCCGAACGTTGCTGAGCAGCCCTTCGATCAAGCTTTGCTTTCTGTTCTTTATCATCTTCACCCGCCGCGGCTAGTTTCTCTTCCTCTCGACGGATGTAAGCGATTGCATCATGGGCTCCGAATATCACATCATATGCTTCTGATAAGTTTGTAATCTTGGCTCTAAGGCTTGAATCCATAAATGGAAGATTAATTGGTGAAAATTCTCCAATCATTCCACTTGCAGAATCTCTCTCTTGAGGGTCATCCTGGGCAGACTTCCAGGAATTTAGTCCCTCTTTATCTTCAAACCAAATATACGCACCTTGGGCTTCTGCTAACTCCTCAAGCAACTTATTCATCGATTCACTAAGGACTTCTCTTTGAGCCTCATCAAGAGAATCTGCAGGATCATCTGAATCTATTTCTGCAGCACTACAAACAGCATTTCCATAGATTCGACCGAGGTTTGCACGCGCCGCAAGAGTTCGTATCAAAGAATGGTCTGAATTATCCAGTAAATTGTCTAGACCATTCCTGTCAAGTCCTCTAGGGTCCAAAGTCTCAGGAGGGGGTGTGTACGGTTCACCTCTCTTTAGAGCACGACTTGCGTATTTGGCATGGGTTAGTGGCTGGAGAATAACGTCATTATCATCCAGAAGCAAGACGTTTCCATCTCTAAATAATTCAATGACGAGTTTGTATTGACCACCTCCATGTTCAAAGGTCAAAATTACTACTCTATCGAAGCCATGTTGCTCGACCTCGACCAAGCGTGAATTTCCTAGATGTTTCCTCAAAATCATTGCAAAAGGAGACGGATTGTTGGGCATTGGTCTATCTCTTCTGGACATATACAGCCTCTTTCCACGCACAAACACCAAATCAACCGAAGGTTCTCCTTTCGGATTCAGCCTCAAAACAACTTGTTCATGATGTGGCTGGTAGGCTTTGCGTACGCGGGTTCCAACCATCCCGCGTAGTTCTCTGACCATGCGGGCGACATCGAATGAGGAAGACTGCGCACGCATGGCTCTCATTACGAGGGCAAGCGCGCCCTTCATCAGACAATCGCTTGATATCTGACGGCTCAGGCCCGTTGACAATGACTGGCATGGGGGGGCTTAGGATGGACGATGGTGTGCCATACGTCCATGGACCAGAAACCATGGGTGAGGTCGACGTTGGCCTCAGGGCCTTTTGGTATCGGCCAATGTTGCTTCGAAATACTCTCGATGTAGAGGTAGATGTTGATTGGGGCATACACTGCAATGCTGATGCCCTCGCCGAGCAGGCGGCAGTAATTGCTAATCGGATGAATGCGGATGGGATTGAAGAAGCTGAAATGTTGGCTTTGGACTTAGCATTCATTTTCGGATTTGATCATGAGTACTTCCATCATCGCTTTGATTCAGGTGTAAGCTCCCATGTAATGCGAACTCATGCACAAACCGGTTCATTACCGACTAATTTTGGCAATTATGAAGAATTACATGATTCCATCTCTACTCGCAGAGAAGGTCCTGAATGGTGGTTATTGACCGAAGAAACTCTTGCTAATGCGCATATTGCAATGGATCCCACTAGACTTGGCGGATTGAAGGACGCGTTCATTGAGTATGGATTACTGCCTGAACCGGGTGACCGTTCCAGAGGTCCATACGCTGCTTGGCGATTCGTAGCCTCAGACCCTTGGAAGTTCAATTGTCTAGCACATCACACCTGGTTACAGATTTTGACTGGAGAATTGGACCCACTGAATATAATTCCTGCAATTGAATCTATTACACACGAAGGTGGGACAGACGCTGCATTCGAGGCTCTTGTTGATTCTATTGTAGATGCCTGTGACCTACCTGCGGATGAAGACTCGGTGCCCGATCGGGTGCTAGGAAGAAATGGAACCGAGCACCTGTTTGCTATGGGCGGTGTGCCCGATGGCATGCTCCGCCGCCTCGAGGTTCCAATGCATTTCCATGGTGGTGAGGCCAATCGCATGGCAGAAAGATACGGCCCAACTAATCCCGAATGGCCTTACGCAATTATTGAGAATCTCTACGATAATTTGGGACGATTTGATGATGGCCCAGTAGACCCATGGAGTGGTGATGATCCATTCACTTCTATGGCTTGAAACTCAAGTAATATTGGTCATGAAATCTTCAATCACAGGTATTGCGGCTGCCTCGTGTGCGAATTGATTACTCTCTATTTCAATTAACTTTGAGTTTGGTATGTGATTGCTAAGGTCACCAGCATCAGAGTGGTCATGTAGTGTATCTGAAGATGCTCTGAGAATCCCAACAGGAGCATCAGTCTTGGAGAAATCTAGATTCATCTTGTATTTTCTGAAAACCATCGAACAAAGCCTGAGTCTATCGATTGGAGCGGCTAATAGGGTTCGCCGATAACGAATTCTTTGTCCTTCTTCTTTCAGACGCTTATCGAGATACCAAATTACGAATTTAACCAAGGCATTGTAGAGGAATAATGGCGCTGGAATTAGAGGCCTAGCCCAAATCGGTGGTATGAAAGCTAAGTTGGGAGATAAGACCACTATACTTCGAAAAACCAATGTTTCTTCCCTAAGTCCTTCGAGTAATAGTGTAGCGCCCAATGATGAACCCATTGCGTCACAGTTTGAGGGGTCAAGTCCCATCCTTGCCAAAATGATAGGTAAATCGGATGCGATATTTTGGATTTGGAACGACTCTTTGGAAATTTTTTTGTCGATTCTACAACTTCCTTTTTCTCGAGTTTCAATGTAAACAACAGGTCTCTGTTTCACCCACTCAGAAAGAATCGGAAACCATCCCTCAGGAACCGAGTTCCAGCCCGGAATCATTACGAGAGTTCTAGATTGTTTACAATCTTCATTTGTTGGAGTCCAATGTAGGACTCTGAGGTTGTATCCATAGTTTCCCTCAATCCGTTTCTGTTCGACGTCTGCTCCGTCAAATTCTGGAATTTCTTGCCACAATTCCGACTGCATTTCAGTTCCCCTTAACAAACAACCATTTTCCATTTTCTTGACGAATGTTTCCATTTTCCTGAAGCGCGAGTAAGTGAGAGTAGGCCTGATCTCTGGCAAGGTTTGGATGTGCATCCGGAGTGTCAGCATATGCTTGAACGGTAATCGCATCAAGGCTGCCGTCGCTTGATTGCACTGCATTCAACACTCTTGAATGACGTTCATTTCTGTGCTTCAAATATCGTGTCAATAATCTCGTCGGATTAGCAACCATAGGGCCGTGACCGGGAAATAGAAGTGAAGGGTCTAAGTCTCTCAGACGTTCTAATCCCGCAAGATATTCATTCATGTTTCCATCTGAGGATGGGACTAGAATTGTGCCAAATAAGACAGCGTTATCTCCACTTACAATTCCTGCTTTACCAACCAAGCAAATGTGTCCTGGACAATGACCATGTGTCTCGATAACGCTCCATTTTTCATCATCAATTTCGATTACATCTCCCTCTCCGAGAGTTCTGTCTGATTCACATTTTGGTAATACCGCAAGTGTCTCTTTACTGGCAAAAATTGGTGCTTGATAAAATGTAGAAATCTCAGATAAATCACCTATGTGGTCAGGATGCTTGTGAGTAAATACGGTTGCAATAATCTTACTTCCAGACTGCTCTATTTCAGCAACCTTATTCCTCAGGATTTCCAAGGCTTCAATCGATCTAGCGGCAGGGTCGACTAGGATTCTACTTCCACCAGGATGACCCAAAACATAGCAATCGGTATGAGTTGCAGGTGGAAGTGTATCTGTTGGAATTGGTACTAGCTCGACGCCGTTTGCATATTCGATTCTATGATATCCACTTGGAGGGTTTTTGGCTAATTCTGAGAATCCTAAGTGAACAATGTCGCGAATAAGAGTAACTTGAGGAGGGGGTAATTTTACCTCATGAGAAAGCCAAGCCTCTAGCAGCTCGTTTGGCTTCCACCACTGAAATTCATCAAATTCTGTTAGGCCGCTAGGAAGTTTTGGTTCAATTGAAGCATCTCCCGTTGCGACATGATAGAATCTATTTCTGTGACGAATTGGTGCAACGGGCGGAGTCGTTCTTTGGGTAATTAGAGATGGGTTAAAATTGTCAATTGATAATCTTCCTTCAGAAACTAATTTTGCCCATTCTGATTTATTTTCATTGACTTGGTCCATAATTTCTACTTGCACATTCAAGAATCCACCACTTCCATCTGGTGCAACCCCTACTTCTTCCAGCATCTCTCTCAATAGAGCGATTAACGATTCACGATCCTCTCTTTCAGAAAACCAAGAGGGGTTATTTCCCGCTGCTTCTCTATCCACCCTACTTATTCCGCCGCCTGGGAATGCCCAAAAGTCGGGAAAACTTGGGACCTCCGAGACTCTATGACAGAGAAGAATTTCCATCTCTTGACCCGAGTTTCTACTGATTACTGCTGCAGCCGAAGGTCGAGGTTTTGCAACCTCTGCAGAGGGCAATTCGACCCCCTCTGGCAACTCACTCATGACTCAACGAGGGGGTTGACCGCTTCAATCCCGCCCCGAGTGGAGCCTCTCGGCAAACTCAAGTCAAACATCCCTCAGGACTGAACATGAGCGCTGGCGGGTTTGACGTAATCACCATTGGACACACCAATACAGCCACCGGTCAGCGCGAACATGAAGTGCAAATGCCTAGATTCGGTCTAGGAGTTTGGCAGATGTCAGAAGGAGGAGAGTGTAAAACAGCCGTTCAGCACGCCATTTCTTCAGGATACAGACTAATAGATACCGCGCGTTCCTATGCTAACGAAACCGAGACAGGTCAAGCGATTCGCGAAAGTGGAGTGCCCCGCGATGACCTATTCGTCGTCACAAAATTGCGCCGCCCGCACGCAACGAGTTACGAGGCGGCGCTCGAGCATTGCCGTAGTAGCCTAGATATGCTTGGATTGGATAGTATTGACCTATACCTTGTTCACGCTCCACCTGAAGATATAGAGGCTAGAGCCGGGGTATGGAGAGGAATGGAAGAATGCCTTGCTCGTGGATGGACTAGATCAATTGGAGTCAGCAATTATGGCGCCCACCACCTAGATGATATGCGAGCCTATGCGACCATTTTACCTGCGGTCAATCAAGTGGAATTACACCCATGGAATCAGCGCCCTGCTCTACGAGCAGCAACAGAAGCAATTGGAGCCAAGGTGATGGCTTACTCACCATTAGCAAGAGGTCACAAGGTTGGATGTGATAGTCTCGCAAAGATAGCAAAATCACTCGACTGCACACCTGCCCAGGCCGCAATAAAATGGGTATATGACACTGGGGCAATTACGATCCCAAAATCTAGCAACCCAGGTAGAATAGATGAGAACCTTGCGAGTTTGAATGTCGATCTCAGTGGAACAGAATCTGCGTTTAATCAATTAGAAGAAGCCTATGTTTCCGGTTGGAACCCTACTGCCGAACCTTGAGGGATTATGATGAGAGATCCTGAGACAATTGAGGAAGAACTAGCTCTATTCGCAGAAGCGATAGAAGCGGGAATCGATCCATTTCCTGAACCAAAGAAAGAGACTCCTTGGGCAAGATATCTCGTTGCTTGGTTTATGATTGTACTAATGATTTCATTCGCTTCTAGATTACTCAACCGTGCATTGTAAATTGTTTGGTAGTCCCTCCCGGATTTGAACCAGGGTCATGGCATCCAGAGTGCCATATGATGGACCGCTACACTAAGGGACTAGCGACTCGCCGAGTCGGGTCGTATATTTCAACAAAACCGCTCGATAGATAATCGAGTAAATCGCTCAAGCACGGAAAGATTGGTTGAGTTCTTCTAGGGCTTGCTTACTAGGTCTCAGTTCTTCTTCAGTTAGGTCGACTAATGGTGTGTCAGTCAGACCTAGTTCCTCATCAGCGGTCTTCATCTCTGAATCATAATACATAAGCCCGGTGACGTGCTTGTCATTTTGCTCAGCCTCATGAATCGCTGCTAGAGCAGCAACCGCGTTGCTTGGGTCGTGATCGTCTCCGAGGGTTTCCAACCTCAGCGTAGAACCATCAAAGAGGCTAATGTCTTCGAATTGACCTTCAGGAACCTCTACCTCTTCAATCGGCGTAAAGTGAGGGATGTAATCAACGGTGTGAAGTTCCTCTTCATTCCCCTTAACGTAGTTGTAAGAGCGGTATGATTCATCATTATTAGCGAAAGTTACACACGGTGAAATCACGTCAATTACAGCCATTCCCTTGTGCGATAAAGCTGCTTTTAGGAGCGCAGTTAACTGCTTCTTGGAACCCGAAAATGACCTTGCCACAAATCCACAACCAAGGTTGATTGCCATTTTACATAGGTCGATTGGAGGATTCTCGTTGGTCGCTCCCTTCTTTTTCTTCGAACCCTTCTCGACTGTTGCAGAGTACTGTCCTTTTGTTAACCCGTAAACTCCGTTATTTTCGATAATGTAAACCATGTTTAGATTTCGTCGGATAGCGTGGATAAATTGGCCGATACCAATAGATGCAGTATCTCCATCACCAGATACACCAAGGAAGGCCAAGTCTTTGTTGACCATGTTTGCACCTGTGGTTACCGAGGGCATTCTACCGTGAACTGTGTTGAATCCATGTGACTTTCCTAGGAAGTACGCCGGAGTCTTGGAGGAACATCCGATACCGGACATCTTAGCAATTCTCTCAGGTACTATTCCATTTTCCCAAGCGGCTTGGATAATCACGTTGGAAATTTGGTCGTGTCCGCAACCAGGGCAAAGTGAGGAAGGTCCTCCGGTGTAGTCTGCCTTTGGTAGGTCGATAACATTCAGTTTAATCGGTCTCATACTCATGCAATCACCTCTTTTGTATCCCCAGATAAGGTTTCCAAAATCATCTCAGCATAGACGCGGGCACGCGGGGGGATTCCATCGCTGAATGCAACAGAATGCAATTTGCTTAGGAGTTCAACTGGTAGCTCTTTGCGAAGAATTCCGAATAACTGACCATCTCGGTTTATTTCCAAAACCACTACTTGATCATGTTCTGCAATAAATCGCTCTACCTCTGAGTGATACGGCAACGCTCTGACTCTACAAGTGCTAACCTTCATGCCAGTAGTTGTTTCGAGAATATCATCGATTTCTGCGATGGTATTCTCGACAGAACCGTAGTAGATTATTCCAACTTGCTTGTCCTTTTCTTCACGCACAACTGGAGCGGGAAGTTTGTCTCTTGCCCCCTCAATCTTGCGCTTCAAACGAGCCACAGTTGCGGCATATACATCGGGGTCTTCGGAATAGATTCCATCTTCATCGTGTCCAGTTCCTCTGTAGAGAATTGGCTCTAATCCGCTACCTGGAAGGGTTCGGTATGGAATTCCATCTCCGTCTACATCTCTGTATCGTCCAAAATTCTCGATAGCATCAAGTTGTTCTTGAGTTCGAATTACCTTGCCTCTGTCCAACTTCTCATCAGGGTATTCGAACCCTGCTGTAACCCATCTATTCATTCCTAAATCTAAGTCAGAGAATCCGAAGACAAGAGTCTGGTATTGTTCTGCTACATCGAAGGCGCGCCAGCCAAATTCGAAGCATTCGTCGACACTCCCTGGAATCAATACAATGTGTTGGGTATCCCCATGGCTGGCTTCGTAAAGTAAAGTTAGATCACTCTGTTGAGTTCTGGTTGGTAGTCCGGTTGAGGGCCCTACTCGATTTACGTCCCAAATGACACCGGGGACCTCAGCGAAGTAAGCTAATCCAATGAACTCGGACATCAAAGAAATACCAGGCCCACTGGTACAGGTCATTCCTCGGCCACCTGCCCAGCCTGCTCCTATTACCATTCCAGCGGCTGCCAATTCATCCTCGGCTTGGATAACGGCGCAGGTTGCTCCCCCATCGTCTGCTTCACGTAGTTTTGGCAACCAGTCGATAATTGATTCAGCAAGTGAGGAAGAGGGGGTAATCGGGTACCAAGATAGCATGTTAATTCCACCGAAAATACAACCTAAAGCCGCCGCTTCGTTACCTTCGATTAGGAATGTGTTTGGATCTTTATCTCGAGCCTCAACAGTGTATCCGATATCACAATTCCAGTTTTCTCTTGCATATTCTCGACCCTCAGAGATGGCTTGGAGATTCAATTCGATTGCCTTTTCCTTACCATTAAATTGCTGAGCCACCGCTGAAGCGATTGCTGATTCATCGATACCAAGAGTTTCAGCAAGTGCTCCGACATAATACATGTTGGCAATCATTCTAGCAAGTTTTGGATTAATTGAGCGAGCCATCTTTGTCATTGGCATTCCAAGCACAATGCAATCATCTCTTTCCACAGGCAATTTTACATCCATGTTGTGGATGATGATTGTCCCAGGCTCAGCCTTCTCAACATCAGCTAGCCAGGTGTCCTTGTTCATCACAACCTGAATGTGTGTAACGTCTCCAGGAGCCTGATAACCTTCATCACTAGCTCGTATAATGAACCAAGTTGGGAGTCCAGATATGTTGCTTGGAAAGAGATTCTTCCCACTAACAGGGACTCCCATTTCAAACATTGAGTGAAGTAGAATCAGGTTCGCAGACTGCGACCCTGTTCCATTTGCAGTAGCGATATTGACTGTGAAATCATTGACGGTATTTGCCATCGTTATCGGGGTCTCCGGGGGGTTGTAGGTGCACCAGCGGTATGCTTGTGCAACGTACGCCGGGTTAAGTCCGGTATTAGCCGTTCCCGTTCCGTAACTCCTCAACATCAAAGGGGCCAAGCAGCCATAATCACGCTCTAGAGGTTTGATTTCCCATCCGTTGCGGTTTTCAAGGGGTGTGTGGTCGGCGGGCCCATGCCTACAGGACCGAGCGCTCTGAAGGACGCCCTATCGCGAGCAACTGCAATGATTGAATCTGGTGATGTTGACGGTGCTCTAGAACTACTCAGAACCGAAGCATGGGCGGCAGCAGAAAACAACTCTCACAAGGTACAAGTCATTTCCTTGGCAGCCGAAGCAAAGATTGCCAAAGGCGATATTGACATGGCTAATCGCAAGGCACATTGGCAAGACGCACACAATAGTTACCAACGTGCTCAAAAACTCGAACCATCAAACAAAGAAATTCGCAGGGCGCAAAACAAATTGGCATCAATGATGGATGAGCAATCGATTTCTCTAGGAAAGGGCTGGCAATTATTCGATGATGGAAATCCAACACCTACTGGACTTGCTGCTGCATTTGTTGGCATAATGGTATTCTTGGTGGCCTTCAAATTCGCAGGAGAATGGTTGGAGGAACCACTGGAAAGTACCGAAGTTACACTGCAAGTCTCATACATTCACCCTGATGATCCTAATTCACGTGTTGAGGGTGAAATCGTCATAGAATTGTATGCCTCAGAGGCTCCAAAGCATGTTGAAAACTTCCT
>DAPQ01000019.1 GCA_002502175.1 Euryarchaeota archaeon UBA19
TACTAAACTACGTGTTTAGGGGTGAACTAGGAAGGCTGCACCAAGAACAATATATGTTCCAAGCAACAATGCCCCTTCCAACCAATTCGATTTACCATCAGATGCGATAACATTGACAATCAGTACGGAAAGGAAAGCCGCAACAGTTTCTAGCATTCCAAATTCAAACGTTAGTGGTACGTTCATCGCCCAAGCAACGAGAATCATTACCGGGGCTACGAATACAGCAATTTGTGTAGATGAACCCATTGAAATTGCGAATGAAAGATCCATCTTATCCTTGCCAGCCACGACAACGGCCGTAAAGTGCTCAGCAGCATTACCGAATAGTGGTAGTAAAATCACTCCGATGAACAAGTGAGGTAGTCCCATGTCATCCGCTGCATACTCTACTGAGTGAACCAAAACCTCTGCCATCCAAGACACAAGGATAGTCGCTACAACGAGAAGAATTATCGCATCTTTCTTTGTCATTTCAGGAGCTTCGTGATGGTGTGTTTCAGTAGCAAAGAGATCCACATGAGACTTGAATTGGAAGTATAGGAACAGTCCGTAAAGAAGTAGCAAAACGATTGCAGCGATATGACTTAGTTGCTCGACTCCTTCCTCACCTTCGGTACCACCAACGGTTGAGTTGAATACGGTTGGAATGATTAGAACAATCATCGCTAACAACATCAGGGAACCATTGGAACTTACTTGAGAATCTGAGAATTTTTGTTCGGAGAAATTTATCCCTCCCCACAAAAATGCCAGACCCATGACAAGTAATAGATTTCCAAGAATACTACCGATTAGGCTGGCCTGTACTAGCCCGACCATTAGTGTCTCAGTGTCACTGCCGGAGGCTGCTTGAGATGCTGCATAGATTGCGAGTAGAGCAATAATCATCTCAGCAGCATTTCCAAAAGTAGCATTTAGTAAACCACCTAGGGATTCAGAAGTGTATAGGGCTATCTCTTCTGTAGCCCTACCCATCAAGAAGGCAAGAGGCATGATTGCGACCAGTGATGCGAAGAATGCCATCGACTCATCGTGAGAAACGTAAGCAAAATAGCAGGTTACGGGTACTGCAAGAAGTAGAATGTTTAGCTTATTTTCGGTTGGAGAAAACGCTCCAAGTACGCTTACATGGCCGGCCTCGGTATCACTCATGGAAAGCCGGTGATACCTTCGATGGGTCAATGTTACGCCCCCGACGCGGAGTATTCTTGGGTTAATGGCCCGCCCGTGAATATGTGGAAGACACCTACCGGCTGGCTCTCTCTGGCACTCCTGGCACAGGTAAATCGACCCTCGCAGGCTTACTTTCTTCCCATGGTATGAGTATCTCAAACATCGAAGAGCTGGCTCAGCAAGCAGGTGCACTTGAGGAGGTTGATGTAACCGACGGAGCCCATCCAGTTGACATGGGGACTCTATTACAATACATAAATCAAAAATGGCAGACTGCTCCACTAAAGACAGAACTAATCGACGGACATCTATCTCACAATCTTCCTGTAGATGCGGTCGTACTTTTGCGATGCGAGCCAGAAATTATACGACAGCGCCTAAACGAACGAGGTTATCCTCAGCCGAAGGTAGAGGCGAATGTAGAGTGGGAATTACTTGGTGGGGCTTGGAATGAGAAGGAAAACGATGCTCCTTGGATTGAGTTCGACACTTCGAAAGATGGGCCTGAAGTAATTGTTGCAAATATTCTCAATTGGATTTCAGATGGCTTCAAACCGACTAGCCCTGAGGATGTTATCGACTGGGTGGGCTGATGTTCGAGAAAATGCGTGATACTTGGACCAAAATGGTTCAGCCTTTAGTCGTCAGAATGGGAGACCTAGATCCTAGTGTTCTTACTTGGACATCTTTGGCGATCTCAATAGTATCATTCTACCTAATTGCAGTCGCTGAACTCGATAACGAAGGAGCGATGATGATTGTTGGAGCAGTAGTTCTCGTTCTAATCGCTGGTATTTTCGATGCACTCGATGGTGCATTGGCCAGACATCAAGGCACAGCAGGGCCCTACGGGGACTTCCTCGACCACACCATCGATCGTGTAGTCGATGTTGGTTTGGTAGTCGCCATCGGTTACAACTCCGCATTCATCGTAGACCCGCTGGCTGGCTGGGCTGCTGCTTTGCTGACATTGCTCGGTTCATACATGGGAACTCAAGCACAGTCTGTCGGGCTCGGCAGACTATACGGAGGGTTCAGCCGAGCCGACCGATTGGTAGTCACTCTTGCCGGCCTTCTGTGGGCCGCCTGGCAGGCCGGCTCAGGCGGAACTGGAATTGATATCTCATCAATCCACGAATATGCGCATTGGGCTTTGTTAGGAAATGCTGAATTGAACGGTATGACTCTAGCTCTTGCAGTATCATTTTGGGGCGGAGTATACACTTTCCTGGTTCGATTCATGGAAACTCGAAAGCAACTTTTGGCAAACTGATTAGGGGTTGCAGAATGAGCCCATAGGGCTCAATCGCTACGGCAAGCATTATCCTTGCTTGGATGGCCAGCGTTCCCTATGAAGCACCTTATCGACCGAGTATTGGAGCTTCAGGATGGGGAAGAACCACCGGCTGCGCCGGTTGTGACGGAAACTGATCCTGAACTGAAATCACTACTGAAATCACTACAACCCCGAATCCGTGTATTCGGTTGTGGTGGCTGCGGTTCAAACACCGTAGCCAGATTGGAAATGGAAGGCCTATTCGATGGGGAATATGTCCGTGGAATGGCGATTAATACCGACGCCCAGCACTTGCTTAGAGTCGGGGTCGACAACAAGGTACTCATCGGTCGAAGTGCCAGAGGTATGGGTGCAGGCGGAGATCCAGAAAAAGGTGAACAGGCGGCATTCGAATCCGAGAAAGCACTCAAGAAAGAGGTTGAGAATTGCGACCTTGCCTTCATCACTGCAGGACTGGGTGGTGGAACAGGAACCGGTTCTGCTCATGTTATCGCTCGCTTAGCCCGAGCAGAAGGCGCCCTAACAATTGCAGTAGTCACCTATCCATTCCTATCAGAGGGAGCCCTTCGTAGACAAAATGCCGAGTGGGGTTTGGAAAGACTGCGCGAAGTTTGCGATACTGTAGTGGTGCTTCCAAACGAGCGCTTGTTGGAAGTCGAAGGTGTTCGAGATTTACCCTTAGATGCAGCTTTCAGAGTCGCTGATGAATTACTGATGAGGTCGATTGCTGGAGTATCTGAGATGATCTCTAAGGAAGGAGTGGTCAATCTGGACTTCCAAGACCTTCGTTCCGTCATGGAAAATGGTGGCGGAGTTGCAATGATTGGTCTTGGAGAAGCCAGAGGCGAAGATTCTGCCGAGAAGGCTACCGACGAGGCGTTAGAATCACCATTATTGGACATCGACATCTCAGATGCTAGAGGTGCTCTTGTCAACGTGGTTGGAGGCCCTACATTGTCCCTGGGAGATGCAGAGAAATGTGCTCAATTGATTCGAGATAGAATCAATCCGTACGCCCGAATCATTTGGGGCGCTACAACAGATGAATCAATGGGAGATGAAATTCGTGTCCTTCTGGTATTGACAGGGGTAAAATCCGACCAAATACATGGAGCAGCACTGCATACTCAGATGCGAAACTTACGAACTAGAACTGTTGAATTTGTCAACTGATTCTAATTGATTGCAACTGTATTCTCAAATCGAACCCTTTGGGGTTCGCCCGTCGTGCTTAAAGAGGGATGGTTGGTCGCCGAGTCGCAATTGAGGAAGAGTCATGGCTATCGAGAACTCAGATGTTGGTGCTATCGAGCAAACTGCACAGAGGTTGCAGGATGACATAGAAGAGAGAGTCCGCCGAGTGCAAACCGGCTCAATGGCTCGTATCCTAAAGATGGCTAGAAAACCCTCCAAGCAAGAATTTCGACAGACCGTAATCGTCTGTGGAATTGGAATGTTTGTTCTAGGTGCGATTGGCTTCTTCATGCTCTGGCTAATGGATAATGCCCTACCGGTATTCTTCGATTGGCTAACTAGCTCTTGAGGTGAGATATATGTCTGATGCATTCGTAGTCTACGTTCGCCATGGTGAGAAAGTTCTGATTTTGCAGCGTTCCGATGAGGTCGCTGATTTCCCAGGTGCTTGGGATGGTGTGTATGGTGTTGGAGATCCTGAAGATATCGACGCTGTTACAACTAGAATTACCGAGTGCACAGGTATTCCTGCTGATGCGTTACAATACGTTCGTTCGGGTCTAGCAAGAGGTCTGGCCTTTGGAAACCGTCTAAACGATGTTACACCTTTGCTTTTCATCACTGAATCTGATGAGGTAACTCCGCGAACCATCTACAAGAATCACAGCTGGGTCGACCCTGCCTACATCGGATATTATGAATCTGAATCCAGCGAAGGAACAGGCGCTGAAAGATATTCAATTCCACAAATCGACGCCATGTATGGTGACGTCGCTGCTTTCCTTTACATTCTAAAGACCAGTATTGGACAAGAAGAGAATGTCGCCAATGAAATTCGCGCTAGACTCTCCGGAACAGGTTCTCTGAAAGACATTCAAGAAGAAATCTTTGGAGTATTAGTTCCAGGTCACGTACGTGGATATATTTTCGTCGAGGCATCCGCACTTCACCATGTTGAGAAGTTAATTGGAATGGTTGGAATGACTACCACTCGACTGAAGAATTGTCGAAAGGTGCTACCAGGTGTATCGCCTCTAGAAAATACACTATCCTATCTCGAGCCAAAGGCGGCAACAGCCGGTATTGAGGAAGGATGTATCATCGAGATTAGTGGTGGCGCATTCAAGGGACAAGCAGCCCGAGTTATTCGAGTCACCGAATCAAAGGAAGAGGTTACTGTGGAGTTGTTCGAAGCGGCTGTACCAGTCGCTTTGACCGTCCGCGCTGATCAAGTTCGAGTAACTCAGCGCGTTGAATGAGATGAATTAGGAGAAATTGGAGGTTCGTCATCACGCTCAAATAGGGAGAGCAGGTCGGCGGGGCACTTCAGTAGGAGGTAGAGAGCATGTCAGCACGTAATGAGACACCTCACGTAATTCTACAGACCCTTGGTCAAAAGAAGTGTAACGGAAGCTGGGATGCGTCTACTGAGAACCTATCAATGGACCAAGTCAAGCAGGTTGCTGAGAAGCAGAAAGACCGCTTGACGGGTGCAACACTATACGCGCGCTCGCGTGAGGTTATGGGAACCTGCGTGGCAATGCGTGTTAAGGTCGAAGGCATGGAGCCAAAGGCCGCATTAATAGCAATGAAAGAAGGGAGATTCGACGAGCATTTTGAGTGAATAATCACGAATTGCGGGAGAGGGAAACCTCGCTGACCGCAGAGGTGAGGAATATGAGAGAAAATATCCAAACAGCAATTGAAGAAGCATTGAACAGCGCTCCTGAGCGTAAGTTCATCGAGACCATCGAGTTTTCATTTAACTTGAAGGACATCGATTTGAAGAACCCAGCAAACCGTATCCAAGAGGAAATTAGACTTCCTGCTGGCCGTGGAAAGCCGGTCAAGATAGCCATGTTCGCAGGTGGCGAAATGGCAACTAAGGCCAGAGCTGCTGGAATCGATATCATCGACCCTGCAACAATCGAGGATCTTGGCGGTAACCGTCAGCAGGCTCGTAAGTTGGCTAATAGTGTCGATTTCTTCCTAGCAGAGATTCCACACATGGGAACCGTTGGTCGGTTCCTCGGTGTAGTTCTCGGTCCTCGTGGTAAGATGCCACGACCTGTTCCACCTACACTGGACCCCGCAATGGTTGCAGCCGGTCTGAAAGATACTGCAATCGTTCGTTCAAGAGACAATCTGACCTTCCACAGCCCAATGGGTTCTCGAGAACAGAGTCTCGATGATTTGACTAACAATGCAATGGCAATCTGGACTCGAGTAACTGGAAAGTTAGAGCGTGGTGTTGGAAATATTCGCTCTTGCTACATCAAGACCTCAATGGGTCCTTCGATTAAGGTCGAGGTGATTGAATGATTCAGCCAAAGGTTGCTTCTTGGAAGCGAGACCGTGTTGGTGAACTCGCTGCAATCCTAACTTCCGATGGGGTTCTTGGGATTGTCGACATTGGCGGAGTTCCTGCCAAGAATATGCTAAGCATGCGCGATGATTTGCGAAGCGGTCTTTCGATTACAATGGCAAAGAAGACCTTGATGCGTCTGGCTTGGGAACAAACCGGACGACCGATGGAAGATCTAGAATCACTGCTTGAAGGTGCAGTACAACCTGCTATTGTTCACACTACTTCGATGAATGCTTTCCAACTATACTCCGAATTGGAGAAGACCAAACAAGGTCGTGCAGCCAAAGAAGGCGAAGTTGCTCCAATGGATATTGTAGTCGAGGCAGGACCAACCGAATTCGGTCCTGGTCCAATCGTTGGTGAATTCAACGCTGTTGGTATTCCAGCAAAAATCGATAAGGGTAAGGTTGCAATTCAGAAGACTACTACTGTTGTTAACAAAGGTGAGCCGATTTCTGCAGATCTCGGTATCATGCTTTCCAAACTGAACATCAACCCAATTGAGATTGGAATTATTCTAACAGGAGCGATTGAGGACGGATTCCTATTCGAAGCCGATTCACTAGACTTGGACACAGATGGATTCCGAACCGACATCATCACAGCGACTTCAGGCGCATTCAACCTCGCTTGCAATATTCGCTGGTTCTCTTCACAGACAATGCCAACCTTACTCGCGAAGGCGAGTGGCGAGGCAACATCTGTCGCAGTGGAAGCTGGTATCGCCAACGATGCCACAATTCCACTATTCATTTCACGTGCGAACGCACGTGCGCTGGCCCTAGCAGGTCAGCTAGATTCCTCTGCGCTTGATGACGAGTTGGCGGCGGCACTAGGTGCTGCTGCTAGCGTCGCTGAGAGCGCTCCTGCCGCAACCTCCGATGCGGCAGATTCTGCCGAGGAAGCCTCGGCTGAAGAGGAAGAGGAGGAAGAAGAAGACGCTGGGTTCGGTGGACTTGGCGACCTCTTCGGCTGAAAAAAAATAGGTGAGAAAAAATGGAATACGTATATGCTGCAATGCTACTGCACTCCGCAGAGAAGAATATCGATGAAGACGGCGTTAGCTCAGTTTTGAGCGCTGCTGGTGTTGAGGTCGACGGTGCCCGAGTAAAGGCACTTGTCACATCCCTCGGCGATGTTGACATCGGGGAAGCGATGGCTACTGCCGTCGCTGCGCCTGCTGCTGCTGCTCCAGCTGCTGCTGGTGGCGGTGGTGGAGACGCTGCTCCTGCTGCTGAGGAAGCACCAGCTGAGGAAGAAGAAGAGGAAGAAGCCGGTGGCTTCGAAGGCCTCGGATCTCTCTTCGGTTGAAGCGAATAGCAAGTTAACACACACCCTGCGAACACCGCTTAGCGGTGGCTATCAGGTCGTGCGGATGCTGGCCGCTTCTAAGGGCGGACGCCGAGAGACAGCTCACCCTTCTCTTGTCCAGACTGCGCGATAACATCACGACTTGGCGTGAATTCGTATCACGTCGCCGTTTTGGACCTCATGATCTGCACCGATTACACGTCCACTGCGAGCGTCTGTAGCTCGAATGAAACCATCTCCAAGGTCGCTGTGAACTGCGTAGGCTAATCCCTTCGCTGTTGTTCCCTCAGGGATTAGAATTGCATCTGGGAGAACATTACCATCGCCATCTACCCAATGAGTTTCATCTTGCACGGGATAGGCAACCCTTCTGTCGAGTCTGTCGAATACAATATCTCCAACAAGTCCAACCAATCCTCCTCCTGACCACTTTGCAAGCGATTCACCAATTGAGGAAAGGGCATTCCTTTGTGCTTCAGATAAATTGGATTCACCTTCTTCGGTGACAGTGAATCCACCTCCTCCGGGTCTGTGTTGAATTAATCCAGCAGCACTTGCCCTGCTTAGTGCAAGTTCTGCCTCTGCACTCGTGGGAATCAGTATTCCTCCAGATGCAGTAACCATTTCCTCAAGTTGATTCCACGAACCTTCTTCTGCTCTATCGGCTTTATTTGCTGCAATACAAATTGGGAATAATCCTGTTCTGATTGTTTTCGCCAATGTTGTCAACTCTTCTTCACCCCAAGACCACGGTACACCGGCATCAGGATGCTGAGATGATACCTCGGAAATGCCGGCAGAGACATGGGATTCATTGGCTCCAATTCCGCTTAATTGATCTAACAGATATGTCACTAGGGCCTTATCTCCTTCTGATTGGACGCGGCGTGCGCCCCTTTGCCAACTCGATTCGATTATACCGCGAATCCAAGCATCTAACTCGCCTAGAAGGAACTCATGCTCTTCAACTGGGCTAGAACCACCTTCTCCTACTGGGTTACCCTCCAAATCCGTTGAACCTGATACGTCAACAACTTGGATTAACGCGTCACAACGGGCTAAATCAGACAAGAATTGGTTCCCTCTACCTCGTCCTTCATGAGCACCTGGTACCAATCCTGCCACATCGACTAATGTGACTGGAACTAGGCGATTGTGTCCAACGCAAGAGCCAGTATTTGGAGAACATATGCTACCCTTTCGTGGGTCATCTGCTGATATTGATTCAAGTCTTCCATCAGCCTCACGTTTCGCCCTAAGTGCCGAGCAAGCACACGGTTCTCGTAGTGGAATCCATGCCACGCCTACATTTGGATCAATTGTCGTAAATGGGTAATTTGCAATATCAACTGGAGTTTGAGTTAGAGCGGAAAAAGTCGTTGATTTCCCAACGTTCGGCTTACCAACTAGGCCTATCCTCATGTCTTTCCCTCCCACTCAACAGGGGTGTTTAGCCCTCAACTTGACGGTAGTAGGGGCTTGTTCTGATTTTCTTACAAGTCAGTTGCTGAGCCCTTCTCATCTGATTCGCCTACAGGCACTACCATTGTGTCCATTCCTGCACCGGATGCAAGAATTCTAGAGACACTTGTAGCAGATGCGAGATTGTATGTATCTGCTTCAATAGAGGAGGAAACTTCAGTGTCCTCACCAACAATCTCGCCACGGAATAGACCACTTACCATGTTTAGACAATGTAGAATCATTGCAACCACAGCGAAGTAGAAGATTACAGAGGCAGCCACTGAGAGTTCGTGGGATAGGCTAGATGGGTCTTCCACACCAGCATCTAAGAGAGCCATGTCAATGGCGTTGGAAGTTAGACTGAGCATTAATCCAAGCAATACTGCGGCCCCCATCAACCAAAACGCGGTACGGGCCCGATCTTGAGATGCCAATTGCCGTCCTGTAATTGAAGGATAGAGGACAAGTACTGAACCGAGTGATAGTGGTACCAATACTGCCCATCGACTCATCTCTTCAATTGTCCATGAAAGTCCAGAGATTGCATTAGTTCCCGATACCGCATCGGTTTGAACGAATAACGAGCCAACGAATACCGGAATCATTGCTAGCAATCCAAGGTTAATCTCGGCCATACCAGCGGTTCCCGGAGAGGAACTATCTCGAATGGTTAGCATAGCATTTGCAACGAAAGCGATTACAGGTACTGATGCAAGCGCCATTAGGAAGGTGACGATTACTGTGTCGTTGGTGGACATAGCCAACTCTCCAGCATCAAGGCCGAATAAATCTGCAACTAGGTTTCCGTGGTTTGCACCAAACGGGTTCAATGTGAACAAGCCACCCAGAAGTGTCGCGCCAACAAGTGTTCTGGACCAAAGCGCATTTCCAGAACCAACACTGGATGCGTACAATACAATTCCAGCAAGTGATAGGAAGAAGAAGCCGCTTCCTTGAAGCCTATACATCAACCACTGACCATTTCCGTCGTCGATTGCACCGGTTGAAATTGCGGCAATTAGATTGAACGATTCAGCCATCAATCCTAGTAGAATCAACCATGCTGGCATCGGAATTGAGTCGGCACGATTAGCTAGGGTGAGTAATTGGTTGATGACGATGGCTGTAATTGCCAAAACATGAATTGCTGTTCCAATAACCAGAACTTTTAGTCCAAGTATAACTGGATCATGAGATCCAATTAATGTGACAAAAATCCCACCTGAGTAAAGGAAGGATACCAAGTTTCCATTCCTTTCACTTGCAAGTCCTGTACCCAATAATTTGGGAATAATGTGTAGTCCACAGCCGATTAGTGCCATGGTTATGCCACCAAACGCGGTAACAGCCTTACCTGTGGCTGCTAGAGTTTCAGCGGTTGGATCGTAACCCCATGCACTGAGTGAATGAAGTGCGGTCGGGTCATGTGCAAGCCACATCCCCTCGAAGGTGAATAGGGCACCAATCATCATCCATAGAACCGATTGCATAATCCATGCTCTTGCGGCTGAACCTGAACGACCTTCGACCAAGTCTATTCCTGGGCCTAGGGCTTTCTCTAGCATGAACATCCCCATAGTTCGTGCTACATCGGAAAATATCCACAATCCTCTGTGGACTAGGACATAGAAAATTAGTGCAGAGAGCCAAAAGACGGCTAGAGTAGTAAGAATCTCAGACATCACAATCACCTCACTCGCGAGTGACCTCCGTGATCATAGTCGCAATTATCGAGAAAATTCCGAAAACTGCTCCGAGGATGAAGAACCAGATCCCTCCGGTTAATGAGCCGAAGGTCTCGAAATCGGAAAGAACCGGGTAATCTTGTCCCGGATACAGGATGCTGTATATCACCATGAAGATTAGAGAGGAGACCAACGCTCCAACAATTACCACCTTCGAAGCTGCAGGTTCATTCTCGCCTTGTAGGAATCCGTCATCATTCGTCATTTAGACACCACTAGCCCACAACACTTCGTGGGCAGGTCCACCACTGAAGATTCGCCCTTAAGCATTGGGCGAGGGACGTAGTCCCTCACCTCAAGGAGCCCGCATTAAGTCGACGCGGTTCCCACGCCTATCTCGACCAGTGCCTAGTGGGGTTGGGAGGTTCAAATCGGAGGTGACTTCTGCACTCCAAATCGCTTTACATTCGCAGTCCAATCCTTTGAACTCTGCAAGGTTTCGAGATACTGAGTATCGCTCTATAGCGGCGACCACATGTTTGTCACAAGAACCGCAGTTGTGGGCGCCTCTGATCTTTCCACCAGCGGTTGGATGAACTATGATTCGAGAGTCATGTTCTGCTGTCTCTTCGTGAGTACGCTGAATCATTTCTACTAGGGACCACAACCAGGGAGGACGGTATTCTCGATTTCTGAACAAGCGATCAACGATTGTTCGATTCTGTATGTTCATCGGATTTATTGATACTTCATCTGAAAGTGGTGCAACGTCGACAAGCCACTTCGATGTGTGATTCAATGCGTCCCCTTCACTCATGAATGGAGGCTTGAAAATTAGGTAGGTTTTGACTCGGAGACCATTGCTTTGAAGATCTTCTACAGCCTTCCTCCATGTCTTTGTTGAGAAGCCTTTGTTGACATGAAAACGAAGCACTGCGTCATCGTAGGCCTCTAGACCAATGGCTACAGTACATCCTGGATGATGCTTGGCAAGGAACTCTAATTTCTCTGGCTTACACATGTGGGCTTGGGCTTCGACCACAAGATGTAATCCCATTTCATGAGTTTCTTTCAGAACGTGCTCTTGCCATTCTACTGGATTCTCTTGATCCTCAAAAAATGTACCCGATGTGTACACCTTGACCATAGAGCATCCTTCGAAATCATTGGTCTGATTTTTTGCCTCGTTCCACTGAGCAAATAGGTCATCTGCAGTTACATCATCACGAACATCGTTGAAGTAGCCACAGAAGGTACAACCTGATTTCCACCACCAAGCACAGCCACGAGTACGCAAGATTACAGTCGCTGCTTGACAAGGTGTTCCGTCTGGCATTCGCTCAGGCGTTACGTAAACCGTCGCAGGCTTCTTTGCGTCCCAAGATTCACGACGTGCAATTGACTCGGCTGTGTTTTCCGGTGCTTTGACTAGATGGTGGATTTTCACCGAAGGTGAACCGTCACCTAGCATACCACAAGCCTGAGCCATATTGCGGCGGAAGTCCGAACTGTCTTGATTCTGCCGACAGGCCAAAATTGATGACTGAGCCACCCTAAGCAAAGGCGGGGTGTACACATGAAGTCGTTTGAGGTCGTTCAGAATGTGTTGACTTCTCTGATTATTCCATTCCTAGGAATAATCGTTGGAATTGCCGCGATTCCGGGTGTTTGGATTTTCCTCGAGGCTAGGGCTTACCTAGTTGAGCAAGAATATTGGATGGAACTAGTTGGAACTGGTATTTCTCTAGGATTAGCTTGTATTGTTTGGGGACTCACCCTAGTATTGATGTCAGGTCTGCTGGGTGGGTTATTCCGACCAAGGCTAGAACCTGGCAGATACCCTCTTCGATCTTTTGTAACAATTCAATGGGCTTGGTCGATGGTATTCCATAGGGTCGCGATACTATTCTTGCCAATGCTAGTTCCTTCTTTTGTTGGGACAATTTACTATCGCTTGGCAGGAGCTAAGATTGGGTCAGGTTGTCAGATTAATTCCCCTCACCTGAATGATGCAGGATCCGTTGTCTTAGGAGATGGTGTAGTAATCGGAGGTAATGCGATCATCAACGCCCATTTGGTTGAGAAAGGTGAGTTAGTTATGGCTCCCGTGAAAATAGGAAATGGTGCCCTAATTGGAGGAAATTCAACGGTTCAACCCGGTTGTACGATCGGTGAAGGAGCAGTCATAGCCAATCGTGCAGTGTTGCCAAAATGGACTGATATCCCTGCTGGTGAAGTATGGGGAGGAGTCCCAGCGAAATGCATACGCCTCGCTGATGGAACTAAGCCGGAATGAGAAATATCATTCGTCATCGACTTCTTCTTCGGTCTCTTCCGCACCTTCTTCGGCCATTTCTTCAGCGGCATCTGCCGCAGCATCCAGAACCTCGTCCATTCGCTCTCGGAATGTTGCCTGTTTGAGTTCCTGCTCTCGAATCGCTTCAATCGCGGAATCAATCATGTCGTAACGAGTTTGAATCGCTTGACTTAGATCTTCGAAGAGTCTCATGTGCTGAGCGTACCAATCATCCCTAGCGGTCAACTGTCCCTTAGCAACCCGCAAAGCTTCGTCAAGGTCTTCAGCGACCTCGAATACTCGACCGAGACGAGCAGATTCTCGGCTGTACATCTCTTCCATTTTCTGTAATTCCGGCTCAAGATGCTTTACTCTCTGAGAATTCTTTGCGCCATCTAATTCGAGGTCTCTGATACGATTATCCTTGTCTGATAGTAGTTCTTGAAGCCCCTCCATCTCAATCTCTTTATCGATCATCTGACGCTCTAGAACATCGATGGTTGCATCCTTTTCATCGGAGGCATCTTTGAGGGCTGTATATCCTGCGTATAGCTTCTCAAGTCGGTCTTTCTCCTTGGTCAAATCTTCCTCCAATTGGCGGATTCGAAGATCGGGAGAGTCATTGATGTCTTCATCGCTCATCAGCACACCTCATCTCCCTCGAAACTCCGCCCTGCTTTAACTTCGGCGGACTGAATATCATCCTAGACCGCACTTAGAATAACCAATTTTGGGTCTGATATACCCTGAAAATCACTCACAAATCGCAGCAATAGCGGCTGCGAGTGCAACGTTTAGCCGCTTAGAATGAGGTATGTGCAACTTCTCGTCTGGACCGTGGGCATTATTTCCGGGACCTGATGAACCGGTGCAAAGGAAACAGGCCTCCGGATATTTACCCTGAATCATCGCCATGAATGGAATTGTTCCACCGATCCAGGTAGCCATCGGCGGTTGCCCTGTTAGGTGCATACTGGCGGATTCAAGAGCCGAAGCAACCCCTTCGTGCAGGGGAGGCGCATGGAAGCCATCGGCAGGTTCGGTTGGCTTGTAAGTCACTTCTGCACCGTACGGTGGATTTTCCTCTAGAACCTGCTTTAGAATCTCTTGAACTTCATCCGCTTTCACCCCTGGTGGAATTCGGAAACTGAGTTTCAAGTCTGTATTTGTCCGCAGAACATTTCCTGCGGTCTGCACGGGAGGTATACCATCTGCTCCAATAATCGAAAGAGCCGGTCTCCAATTGATATCCAATAGCATCTCACTAGATTCTTTTGACTGGGATTCGAGAGTCTCGACAACAGGCAAAGATGTCCATAATTCATCTCCGAGTATTTCTCCTAAGGCTACTGCTTCTCGTTTTATTTTTTCAGAAATTTGAACATGCATCTCTGGAATTAAGACCTCACCTGTCTTTGAGTTTTCAACTCTGTCGAGAAGCATTCGCTGTATCCTAAACGAAGACGGAATTGCTCCTCCTGACATCCCAGAATGTACACCTTCATGAGAGACTCTAACACTTAGATTTCCAGCAACAAGGCCTCGCAGTGCCTCGGTTACCCAAATGTGTTCGTAACTTGGTCCTCCGCTGTCGAGAACTACGATTAGGTCGGGATCACCCAAGTCCTCGGTTAACGCGTCTAGGTAAGGAGGTAGGTCAAATGAGCCGGATTCCTCACAGGTCTCAATTAGAAAGGTGGCCTTTGGGTGGGGGATTCCAGCCTCTTGCAAAAGCCGAATTGCTGTTACACATAGATAACCGCCGTAACCATCGTCAACCGACCCTCTACCAAACAGGAAAGGGTCTCGTCTAACGGCTTTGAGTGGATGTAGACCTTCAGACCAAAGGTGGGGTCGGCTGGGTTGCTTATCTAAGTGAGAATAGAATAGTACCTCGCCACTTCCAGTGCCTTCAACAGTCACCAAAAGCACAGGGGTACGATCCTCAATTCGATGAACCTTGTAACTCATACCCTGAATTCCCTGATTATCTAACCATGAGCAGAATAAATCGATTGTAGCCTGCAATTCTCCTAATTCATCCCAATTAGGCTCAAACATTGGAGATAAGGCATGAATCTCGATAAATTCTCCTAGGCTAGGCAGAATTGACTCTTCCCAAATCCTCTCGGCATTCTCTGCCATACTATCTAGGTCTACGGCCATGGACTTGGGTTATCGCTTAGGCAAATGGATTATTCCCCATAGGAGGCTCACAATTTAATTCCAAATTGGGATTAAGTGATGAGTTCTGGAAGAGGTCCGCAGATTGGCAAATCTCCTCGACTGAATGGACATATTTTGCATATATGGGCCTCTGATGCAGGTCTTCTTTGGAAATCTGCTAATGGTAATTCTGTGACCAACTCCATACGAGCAGCAGTTGCAAGAATTTTATCCAAGTCCGCTTGTGCTGTGGCAAACATATCTTCTGGATAAATCACTAAGCGGCCTGAAACACCAACGAGTATCGCTGGCCTCTCTACTCGACGGCGCTGCCCTTCTGGCCTTGATGCCTCCATCTTCTCCAAAGCACGGTGATAGAGTACCAATTGTAATCGATGATGCTCCAACATATCCAATTCAGCATCATTCGCAGGCGATGTAGAGGTGTTTCCGTAGGCATCGAGTAATTTTCCTGAGCCTGTCAAAACAGACTCTGCCTGTTCCGTCTTTAGGTCAATAGGACGAATCGAAGAGGAACCATCCTCATGAGTTGAGCACAATACAAGGTCGATTGAACCATCCATATCGACAAAAGCGTTTGCAATATTCGCAAGTGTTTGCTCTCCATCTGGAGTCCATCTGGTCCTTGGTACAGACTCAAACGAAATTTCATTTGAGATAGTAAATGGGTATTCAGTACGTAACCCCTCAACTCTTTCGCCATCGATGATTTCTGCATTTGATAACCTTCCAATATGGCCTTCTTCGATTCTTTGTAACATCACTGCAACAATCTCAGAGGTTTTCTCTCGATCTACACCCCTCGGTAGTAATTCGTCGAATACTTCTGCCATCAATCCACTATCCAATAGGCGACTATCTACCCTATTTGCCCAAGTTGTAGGAAGTGGCATTGAGGGTTGATTTCCTGAAGGCCCGGGGTTACCAATTCCAACCTCAAACATCCTGTGTACAATCAATCCCAATTCCGTTGGACTTGGGAGATTCGAGTCCTCATATTCTATGTTCGGTTCATCCATTTGGCGAGTTGAGCGCGAATCATCATCATCATCGAGCAGTTGGTTTGAGGAAGATATGGAATCTGGTTTCAATCCACCTCTTGTCTCGAACCAATTCCGGCGAGGGCATGAATCAATTTTCGATAATCTGTGAGGGGCTAATCGTATTCTCGCTCCTGTTTCCAATCTTGAGGAAAATTCGACATCAGACACTCTGTCATCGGTTGCAGCTTCATGTAACATGGTTTGGCGAACAAGTGGAGAGTGCAGTACATTCTCATCTGCATTTTCGCTGATTAGACAGTGAGGATTGTGGTAAATATTGATGCCCATTTTCTCCCGGCCCTCTTGTTCGGCTCTTAGCCATCCATCAAAACGAAGTGAACCTGGGTTGAGTATTCTATCGAGGCCTTCCTCTGAATTGAGAGGGTGTGGTTGGTTATCATCTTCCAAAGACATCCAAGGCGAGTCATCAGAAGTTTCACCTCTTCGATGTGAGGCTTGCCTAAGTGATTCAACCCACATTTGTCCAAGAGTGGTTTGAGTAGCAGAATATCTCCAAGGCAAATGTAAACCAGAATCCTCCTGCCAACTAGTGTTGTCTGGAGATCCTACGATTACTAAATGCTCCTCGGCCCTAGTTGCGGCGACATAAAGCAAGCGTCTAGCCTCTGCATTTTTCCTTTTTTGGGCGATTTTTTTTGCGTGTTCCCACATAGCCGAAATTGGATATTCATCTCCTGGCCATGGAGCTGGATGTCCAGCGAAGAATTCGGGACTAACGATTAATCTTGATTGACTTTCATTGGTCAAGGTGATGATGCCTTTCGCACTAAACAGGTCAGTAACGAAGACTACTTTCGATTCTAGACCCTTTGAGTTGTGAATAGTCATCAATTGAACAGCGTCCCTCTCCGGGATATTTTTTGCTTCAAGAGCACGTCCTGCTTGTTCTCTCAAATCCCTCAGGCGGTCTGCAATTACAATCGCATCACGACCGACCGAATCAGAAATAGAGCGAACTTCATCGATGAATCGCTCGACATCCTGAATTGAGCCTTCATCACAGTGAGCTGTCAACAAATCAGATTGATCGATTGTTTCGAGCAGTAAGTCAATTATCCTTCCAGATGAGGAGAGATCAATCCATCTCTGAACTAATGCTCTTTGTCTAGGGTTTGAACTGTATTCGATGAGACGATACATTAGATTCTCATCTTGCCTTGTTTCAAGGAATGATTGTAATTCGGCGTCGCTCATTCCAATTAAGCAAGAGCGTGCCACCCAAGCAGCAGCGAATTTGCTATTCGGACGAGCAATGAATTGGATCAATCCATCTAGGTCTGCGACAACTGGTCGTTCCATCAAGCCGCCTTCTCGGTCGGCTTGCACTGGTATGTCGTGATCCCGTAGATGTCTAACTAGGGCGTCTCGGATTTTTGAGCGGCTGGCCATTAGTACCATGATGTCACTATATCGAATGGGCTCTTCAGGTGCTGGTATTGTTACCCAATTCCCATCGGGTGCCATAACTCTAGTTTCTCGACATTGAGTCATAGCCTGTATCCGCTTTGCAATCATCATCGCTTGACGCTCATTAGAATCTGCTTTACCAGACTCGAATGGATCGATGTAGGTTGTCAATTCGGTTGGAGGATTTTCTTCCCCATCATTCATCACAGGACATATCCATTCCAAGGTTCCGCGATTATTTTCTTTTGCAGGGGATGGTAACAATCGCTGAGCAGAGGCGTAGTAATCTGCGTCGGGGAAAAAGCGATGTCTGTCAGAGAATATATCCTCCCACCATTCGTTCATAACATGTAGAAGCTCTCCCTCTGTTCGATAGTTCGTAGTAAGAGAAATCTCACCTTCCGAACGAGCAGTGACCTCTTCTGGACTGAGTGAATTGATACCTTCAGTGGTTTCAAAATGTATCCATTCTGTTAGATTTCGCGCATTTTCTTCTGACAGTTGGGAGGCGCGTACAATTTGTCGCCCATGAGAAAATCTTGGGTCGCGGCTTGCTACGTCACTTCTGAGAACCGGTTCTCGAGTTAACTCAGATATGTTCTCATACTCATGTCGATTTATCGAACGAAGTCGGTGAGCAAATTGTCTGAATCCAGCAACTTCGGCTTGCCTGAATGCATAGATTGACTGTTTCATGTCCCCGACATAGCAGACAGTTGGCTGCCAGTCTGTGTCTGGTTCGGTGAGTTCGTCGGTTGCAAGATACTCACGTGGCCCCCAAAGTCGTGACAGAATACGCCACTGAAGAGGTGAGTTGTCTTGAGCCTCATCGATAATGAAAGCTCGATACCTTCGCCTAATCTGTCGTAACCTTTGGTAACGGTGTTCGAGATCGCGACGGATTTCTGCTAGATTTGATGCAGAGTCTCCTGCCAATTCTGGATTTGCTTCCATCTCATCCAAGATAACAAATGCGCGATGAATGTGATCATCACGCCAAGTATTTTCTCCAATGGAATCTAAGGCTGAAATTAATGGCTCAGGGTAAAATGTTCGGCAGACTCTTGGACAAGAATCCAACAATAAATCACCCGCTAGCAAGGCTATATCCCGATGCTCATGAACCTCTTCCCTCTCTTTTAGAGCATCCACGATTCCAGCCAAACCTCGAAGAATGGTTCGAATATCATCGAGGTTTCTCGCTTCTGCTTCAATATTGAATGAATACCCCTTAGGACTAACTCCACTTGGAAGTCGTTCAGGCAATTCATCCGGAAGATGCCTCAGATTAAACCGAGCATTTGCTGGGATAATTGTGTCCTGTCTAGAATCTAGAATTAAGGCGAGTAAAGAGTGATGTTTCACTCTTTGTCCGACGTCTGAACCGAGAATATTTTTTGCTCGTGTATGGCAATTGTTCCATATCTCTCTAACGTTAGATTTGTCTGGGTCGTTTAGGGCTGTGTAAGATTCTATTCCAGGTCTCCATGGATAACTAGAGTGATTGGGTAATTTACCACCAGGGAAAGGGTTCCACTCATCTACCTTGAGAAGACTTCCTCCGACGATACACATGAAGACCCTGCTAAGCCATATCAAACGCTCCCAATCTTCTGTAGGCGGGCCCTCATCGGAGAGTAAGGATAAGACATGGATTCTGGTTCCCGCTTCCCAACCATTAGTGAATAACCTAGGATAACTACGAACACAATCTACGTAATCCTCGATAATCGATTGAATCGTATTTGTCACTTGTTCAATGTCTTCGGCCCTAATGGAAGTCATGAGGCGTTGTTGCAAACGCTCCGGATCTACACTACCATCAAGGCCTAGCAGACCTCTTTCTCCTTCTGAAATAAATATCGATTTAGAAATTATAGGGTTGAGTATGTTGGTCGCACGGTTACGTCCAGAATAGTGTTGAGTTATTCTGTCCCGGGCTGCTAAAACCGCTTCAACATCATTAGATGGAATTCCAGCATCTACTGCATCACCGTACAAATTAGGGGAATTAGGTAATCTCCAAAGTGTGTTGATACTTTGTTCAGTAATTCGTAAAATCTCTGACTCGGTGACAACGTCTTCTCCGAATTCGTCCCCGAGATAGCTACGATATGGAGACACTAATTGATTGAAGAACGAGTCAATAGTGCCAATTGGAGCATCTTCTAACAACATCAACAATTGTTCAGGGAATCCTTCGTGAGTGATCCTTGGGTCTGCGTCAAATTCGCCGGATGTCGTGAATGAACCGGATTGTAATCGTGCGATTTTTTTTCTTAATTTATCTCTCATCTGGTCGGCAGCGGCTACTGTAAATGTCAGAAGTACTACTTCTGCTGGTAGCAAACCCTCCCAATCTTGCAAATTCATCCTTTGGGAAGAAGGTGAAATTAGAGTGCCGCCCTCTAATTCTCTGGGCCGTTCTGGTCTTGGAAGGAGGCGTGTTGCGCGTTGATCCTTCTCGAGATAATGCTGAACAACTCTCTCTACAATAGTCATAGTCTTGCCAGTTCCAGCGCCAGCGTCGATTACAATGTGTGAATCTAGATTAAGCGCTAGGCGCTGGCCAGTGTTCAGAGTGATGGGTTCCGAATTATCCTCAACATTACTCATCGTCATAGATTATCACCTCTGACTCTAACATCACATACCGAAGTTACGGGACAGAATTTGCAGGCGTCCTCGCTCGGAGTTGGGTGGACCCGCCCATTGGCTGCGCCTGCTGCAGTGGCAAGGGCAGTAGTAAGGCGCTGAGCTAACCAAGCCCTGAATGAGTCACTAGCTTGTTCTGGTTCTTCATCGGGGAAACGATGCATTTGAGATGTTTGAGGGCGACTCCTATCTCCTAACTCAAGCGAAGAGGATGCCTCATTAATATGGCCTGAAACTTCTAAGAAATGATTAGTATTATGGCCAATTACACTGATTCCAGCAGCGATTACCAAGTCACCTGGATGTGCTATCTCCCAAGCTCTTGCATATAGTGCAAGTTGTAACTCCTCTAGTAACCCCAAGCGATGTCGTTTGATCGGTTTACCTTCACTGGTTTTTATATCGCGAATGATAATTTGTCTACGAGGTCGCCAATCCTCACCATCTAGTCGGATTGGTGCTACTGTTTGGGATCCATTTTCATCCTCAAAAAAAGTCATCTCAGAATCGAATGGGACTAAATCGACTCGATCTATTTCTCCCCTCAATCTCAAGGAGGGTAATTCGCCGTGACCATGGCTGGATATCTCTTCTGGAAGAGATATTTCTATCCCATCTTCATCGAAAGAAAGTGCCTCCCATTCGATTGCTATCGGTATTGCCCCGGATAATGTTCGTTCCTCTGCAATCATTCGACCAATTCTGCCGGCTAAGGGTGTTGGGCTTTCTTCACCGAGCCAATCAAACCACTCATTTCTCGTAAAGCCGGTTAGCATACGTAAGCGAGTATTGGAGACTGCGTCGGTCCTCTCTAACCATGGGGCTAAATCAGCAAGAATACTTAGAGCGATAGATTGTAATTCGGAATCGCTTTGACTTGCATTTGCAATATTCAAAGGTAAGTTGCTAGTTTGTATTTCTTCGATTGTTCGTTCTTTATTCTCCTCGACGCCTAGAATTTGCTCAATCAATTGATGGTGGACTTTGTGGAGCAAATTTCCTTGCACTCTAGCATCGAGATCTTCCCTTTGACGCTCCTCTTCTTTAGCATACAAACCTCGGGTTAGCCAACCTTTTCTTGGACAGGATAGCCACTGTTTCAGGCGACTTGCTGACCAGATTGGAACTGTTTGTCCCGCACCATTGGTATGTCCATGTCGTGAATCGAATGGGATTGAACCAGTTTCTTCAGGACGGAGTGGTCTTGGGTCAATTGAGGCCATCCTTGGGCCTCCGACTACTGGCCACCGTGAGGCCATCCTGGGACTAACCTTGTTCTTTGGTGGGCTGACGATCAATCGTCTATCTTCAATGCCCCAAAGGTGGGGGATGGCGGATTCGGGTAGGTATCCTTGCTCATCTAAGCCCCTTTGTATTCGTCGTTCTCGATCGTGTTGTATTTCTATGTCTAGAGGTATTGAAACCGCTGAGGGATTGAGAGGTAATCTAGATGGTGGTTCCATATCCCTCAATGAGTTACCATCTTGCCATCTTTGATTACTCGAGTCATTTTCTCTAATTGGAGATTCGTCCAAGTTAATGGAAATTGAATCCGGACTGTGAGTACTAATCCATTCGCGAATTGGAGCGGCGACCGGCGTAGATTTATCCTCGCTAGGATCTAAAATTACAATCTCTGAATTTGCCGCACTTAGCAAATGAAAGAAATGATGACGAGCCTGGCGAATTGGAGTATCTGGTCGAAGAATTCCTAGTCTATGTCTTTCCTCTTCTCCAAGCAGAGGGACTTTGTGAACTCGTAAATCCCAAGAAGAGCTGGATATGTTTGCTAGAATTATCAAATCTGCATTACAACCCAAAGCATCCTCTGGGGTACATAGACGGACACGGCTGTATGAATT
>DAPQ01000063.1:0-724 GCA_002502175.1 Euryarchaeota archaeon UBA19
CTTAGGTTCCTTGGAAGTCAATTATCAGCGTAACAGAATACAAGATGAATCGATGGTTTATGAACATAGGAAGCATTCTGGCGAATTGCCAATAATCGGAGTCAACACATTCACCAATCCCGATGCGACTAGCCTTTCAGCAGATGAAGCCGACTCATTCGACATGGAAGTCACCCGTTCTGATGAGGGGGAAAAGAAGATGGTAATCGAGCGGAATGAAGCCTTCAAAGAAGAAAATAAGGAGAAAGCCCAGGAAGGTCTTGCAAGACTAAAGCAGGTCGCGAGAGATGGTGGGAATCTCTTCGAAGTAATGATGGATATCGTGGAATATTGTTCCGTAGGTCAAGTCACTCAGGCTTTGTTTGAGACTGGTGGTAAGTTCCGTAGGAATATGTGATAATATGGCAATTGAGATACTTCCAGAATTCCTAGAAGAATTTTTCAAACATTTCAAAGATTTACCTAGACCTATACAATTCGTATTGAATTTCTTGTTTTATGCGATTCCACTTGGAATCTTGATATATTATCTGGATGATACTTACGGACTAATTTAAGCTAATTATTGAGTTGCTTTGAAAGCCTGAACAGCTAATATTCCTGCCATGAATTGTGGCACTAGATGTATCCATAAATCGGCAACCTCAACGACTCCTGATACAAATAAAGCGCCGGTTACAGCCGGATTGAAGGACCCACCAGAGATCCCACCAACTGTCAATGC
>DAPQ01000063.1:1081-3749 GCA_002502175.1 Euryarchaeota archaeon UBA19
CCATAGTATCCGTTACCTTCGGTCGCCTCGCTAGTAGCGACATTGAGGATAACAAAGACAAGCGCGAAGGTGTAGAGGAATTCAGCACCGAGAGCTTGAGTGGTATCCATTTCCAGAGCCGTAACACTAGTTTCTGCAAACAATATGTTCTCAGATGCAAGTGCAGCCAATGCTCCGGCAATTATCTGAACTGCAATGTAAGGGGCAACATCGCCCTTCTCACAGGCACCTCGTAACCAAATTGCAACTGTTACTGCGGGATTGAAGTGGGCTCCAGATATGTGACCAACTCCGTAGATCATTACCATCAAAGTTGCAGCGATGGCAAACGGGGCATAATCTCCTGCTGAACCGTGGACTGCGGCGGTACAAATCGTCAAGGCCAGGAAGAACGTTCCAATGAATTCAGCAATCAGTTTCTGTTGAAGAGTGTGTTCTGACATAGCCTCTTGGGAAAATAGAACGCCCATCAATATTCTCAACGAAACTCGTAGGGTTCATCTGGAGGCCCTGGAAGGGGAAGAGGAGGCATTTTGGTTGAATTATTGCAATTTGCTACCTGCGGCCCTAAGTCAATCCAGGTATCAAGAGTGGTTTGGTGCCCTCCATCGCATGAGTAAAAATCCGAATCTATAGCCCATGCTAGAGCGTCAACTTCGATCTCAATCACTCTCATCCAAATTTTCAATGGCAGACTAGTTTCCTGCCTTCTACAGGATAAATCAATCATTTCGAAAAATTGCTCTCCATCCTCAATAACATAGAACGCTCTGATTGGTTGAAAGGGAATCCCAGGGAGTGTCTTCACGGCTAAAGCTGTACGAGTGAAACAATGCCAATCTTCTCCGTCCTGGTTTGAAGTCGAAATCTCTGTTGTAAATCCAGATTCAAGTGCTTCACTGGTTAATTCAGTTCTATCAAGTAGATGAATAAGACCTGTTGGAAGATGAGCTGATTCTCTTGTTTCATCCTCCAATTCAGATGCGGTTCTACCGTAGGCGAACATAGCATCTTCAATTTCGTTCTTCTGAGAGACTGTGTAGTCTCGAATTAGCGTCAATTTCCAGTTCTGATTTCCGATTGTATTTGTGCCCATATCTGCTTTAACCCCCTGAGGGAAATTACCACTGTATAGACGAGTCTGAAACTTTTCTCCAGCGGTATCTATTTTAGTAAACTCCAGACTATATTAAGCGAATGGAAATCTGATGAAATCAAAGTAAAATTCGGTTAGGCTATTGAAGAATTAATTGATTACTATGACCTCTATTCGAAGGCCATGATATCATCTCAGAAGGAGAAGGCCTTGGTCACTGGCGCATCTAGTGGAATAGGCCTAGAAATTGCGAAAGTCTTGGGTTCACAGGGCTGTGACCTAGTTATTACCGCTAGAAGAAAAGCAGAATTGGAATCTCTCGCAAAAGAGTTGGCTGAAAGGCATTCAATAGATGTACAAGTAGTTGTATCAGACCTTTCTGATCAAGTTGGTGTAGAGAATCTGATTAGAGAAACTGGAGAGATTGACATACTTGTCAATAATGCTGGTTTCGGATTTCATGGTGAGCATTTGAGCCTCAACCAAGAAGGGCAACTGAATATGATTGACCTCAACATCAGAGCCCTGACCCACTTAGCACGTCATTATGGAGCAGAGATGAAGAAAAAAGGGTCAGGGAGGATACTGAACGTTGCTTCAATTGCAGGGTATCAACCCGGGCCAAAAATGGCGGTTTATTGTGCAACCAAGGCCTATGTTCTCTCGTATACGCGCGCGTTGCATTCTGAGTTGAAGAAAAGTGGTGTATCGGTAACCGCGCTATGTCCGGGATTCGTTGAGACCGGTTTCCAAGAAGTTGCTGGAATGGAATTGGGCACCCTTGAATTATCTGGGGCAGTTCCTGCTGATAGGGTAGCGAAGACTGCTGTCAAGGCCATGCGCAAAGGTAGAAGAGAGGTTATCCCTGGTTTATTGAACAAGCCAATTCCTTATGCAAACAGATTGATTCCAATAAGGCTTAACTTGGCTGTTGTAAAGAGACTGATGTCGTAATTATCTCTGACATCTCGGACAATAAAATGTCGAGCGCCCGGATTGAACGATGCGTCGAATTGTTCCGCCACAGTTTTCCTGCTTGCAGGTTTCTCCCTCTCTGTTGAATACCATGAATTGTTGTGGGAAGTAGCCTAAGTCCCCCGAACCCTCGACACCTCGGAAATCGGAAATTGTTGATCCCCCGGCTTCAATGGCTTCGAAAATCACCTCGTTGGTAAATTTGTGAATTCTCTCTAATGCGACAACAATTCGTCGACTTTTTCCCGCCACCTCAGCCGCTGTTTTAGTTGGAGAAATTCCTGAACGATGGAGAATCTCACTAACGTAGATATTGCCCAATCCTGCAACAACTCGCTGATCGAGTAGAACTGTCTTAATCGGGCTACGGCGACCGTGTAAACCTGACTTTAACGATTCTAAAGTGAAATCATCGGTGAGTGGTTCTGGCCCTAATCCTGAAAGGAGTTTATGTTCCCTTTCAGATGATGTTGACATCAAATCCATGATACCAAATCTACGATGGTCTGAGTATGTGGAAGTTAGTGCACCATCGTCAAACTCGACGTAGACGTGATCGTGCTTTCCATCACCAGGAGAATCTATTGTCCAAACTCC
>DAPQ01000043.1 GCA_002502175.1 Euryarchaeota archaeon UBA19
ACCTATCTCGAAGAAGTCTAGAGGCCTAGTCTTCTACGTTCTGATAGGCGGTATCGCGTGGTGCATGCTTATGTGGGCGATGCCAATACCATTCCTACTGATTTTGCTATTCGTTCTTATCGAGGGATTCCTAGGAGGGACTCTTGGGGTAATTTGGAGGACTACAATGTCGGATAGTGTAGACCAGCACCTAAGAGGGAGGGTCAACTCTCTTGATGCGATTGGATCCCTAATTTTCATCCCATTTTCACCTCTTATCGGAGGTTGGATGATAGAGGCGACTAATGTTTTGACTACTTTTACACTAGCCGTTTCCATAATGGTTCTAACAACTATGGGAGGTCTAATCGTACCATCTTTCAGGAGATTTGAGAGAATCGATTCCGACTTGTTTCCAATCAATGATTCTCAAACTCAATCTGACTAATATCGACTTCAAACCATTTCTTGTAGTATTCATTCTGGAATCTGACGGCAAAAATCAGAATGAGTATGTATAGTGTCCAAGCGACTGCAGTACGACCCAAATAAATTGGCAATTCTATCAGAATTAATCCATCGAAAAGAATGCACGTAATGACGTACAGAACACGGCCGAGTGTGCGGAAAATACTCTCTCCTTCTTGTGCTAAAACACGCTTTACCCGATTTTCTCTCCATAAATCGGCTGCCCTCTTTAATCTCCAGAACGCCGCTTCAGCCTCCTCTCTCTTGTCAATGAATTCAGGAGGTTCGATTTCAACTTCAGAAGTTGATAACGAATCGTCAGACATCAAATCCCTCTAACCCGCTAAGTCGTTCAGACTGAGAAAGTCTCCGGTATGTCAATCATTCAGCATAGGTAGACTTCCACCTGCTTCTACTGGGAAATGGCAGGCTACCTTGTGGCCGCCGATTATGGCCTCTAGTTCTGGTTCATCGACATCACACTTACCTTCTACCGCTATGGGGCAGCGGGTGTGGAAGCTACATCCACTAGGTGGATTTGCTGGACTAGGGACGTCGCCTGAGAGTACGATTCTTTGCTTCTGATTTTCTTCTACAGATGGCTGAGGGATTGCTGACAATAGAGCATGAGTATATGGGTGGGCCGGATTAGCAAATAGTTCGTCGGTCTCGGCTATTTCCACAATCTTTCCAAGATACATGACCGCAACTCTGTCACTAATATGATTGACAACATTTAGTGAGTGAGTAATGAAAATGAAGGTAAGCCCTCTCTCCTTCTGGATTGAGTCAAGTAAGTTCAGGACCTGTGCTTGAACTGAAACATCTAGTGCTGATGTAGGCTCGTCTAGAAGAATAAACTCCGGATCTAAGGATAAGGCTCTAGCCAGAGCAATCCTCTGTTTTTGACCTCCCGAAAACTCGTGGGGGAATCGGGTCATGTGATTTGGCTTCAAACCAACAATTGTTAGCAAGTCAGAGACTTTCTTGGTTAATTCCGCTCCGTCGGCTAATCCATTCACAATTAGGGGTTCACCAATAATCGAACGAACAGACATTCTAGGATTCATTGAGCCTCCGGGATCTTGGAATACAATCTGTAAACGACGTCGAAGTTCCTTCCGCTTCATGTTGGAAATATCCATCCCGTCGAATTCGATTGAACCCTCGGTTCTCGGAATAAGTCCCATGACCAAACGGCCAAGAGTTGTTTTTCCGCAACCAGATTCGCCTACTATTCCGACTGTCTCCCCCTTTTGGATATCTAAGTCGACTCCGTCAACTGCGCGAACGTGGGCGGTGACAGGAGAGAACATTCCTGCTTTAATTGGAAACCACTTTCTTGCATTACGAATCTTAATCAAAGGATTGAGGCCTTCTGTAGACTTCATGGTTACAACCTTAGGGGCTTCATCACTCATTGAACATTCACCCCCGATTGAAGGAACTCTTCTGAAGAAAATGCTTCTTGAGCCGCAACTAGATTATCAGTTACTTCTGTATGGTGGCAAGCCGCATAATGACCGGGAGCGACTTCTTGCATTTGTGGCGGTTTAGTCCTACACAAGTCATCTGCAAATGGACATCTTGGATGGAATCTGCAACCATCGAACTTCTCATTCGGATCGGGGACTTGACCAGGGATAATTGGAAGGTCAACTCTCTCCTCACCGGATTCTTTGATCCTTGGAATGCTGTGAAGAAGGCCGATTGTGTAGGGCATTCTTGGCGAACCCAAAACCTGTTTTAGTGAGCCTGTCTCAACTACTGAGCCGGCGTACATGACGGTGACTGCATCGCAGGTTTCAGCAATTACACCTAAATCGTGAGTGATCATCATAATTGCAGTTCCTTCTCTATCTCTAAGATCTTTCATTAAATTGAGGATTTGGGCCTGTATAGTCACATCAAGTGCAGTGGTTGGCTCGTCGGCGATTAGCAACTTAGGCTCACAAGCCATCATCATCGCAATCATAACTCGCTGTCGCATTCCACCGGATAGTTCGTGCGGATACATCTTGACGACTGCTTCGGGATTTGGGATTTTGACCTCCCTAAGTATTCTTACAACTTGGCGAGTATGCGCCGGGTCAAGTCTCAAGAAGCCTGAAATCTGGATTGGCGGAATTGCTAGGATTGTGACTGAACCGATAATAGTCATAAGCACTCCAAAAGGAATCCATAAAAGGATGAGAATAACAAGATACCATACCAAGGATTTTGGGGTTTTTGAAAGTATATATTCGAAGAACTCGAAGAGTTCCCACTCGATGATGTCATGGAAGACATTCAAAATAAAGTGAATTACAGAATATGAAACTATAATCTCTACCACATAAATTAGATACGTAAAATTTTTGCTACTACCCGCAATACTCGGAATGAAATCAAGGATAAGAAAAAGTACACCGAAGACATCTATGAGTAAGGAAATCGGAAGTGTCAAAATATCTAGAATTGTATCAGTATTGCCACTCTGATGTGCAATGAAAATGAACATGAAAGCGCCTATCAATTGCAATCCGGCCCTCATGTCAGTTCGAACGAAATTGGACAATAAGCTTGCTGGATATGCCAATGCTTGCCCTATTCTCAAACCCAAGGATGATTCCCCATCATCCAACTTCCCATGCTGTCTGAGAACCTCTGCAACTTGCTTTTCTACTGTGTAGAGGGGGTTCAGAGCGGTCATCGGTTCTTGGAAAATCATCGAAATCTTATTGCCTCTAATCGAGCGCATGAATTTCTCATGCCTACTTCTTGGAGCATCTAGAATTCGTCTCGAAACGAAGCAGACTGAAAATGCGCTCAGCATTACAGCAGAGATTTGCAAACCTTGTATTGGCTCCAAAAATGTCCAGAATAAAGATAGAATCAAGCCCAATGTGAAGAAGGAACTGAAATACTTCAAAATCGAAAGTATTTTTTCTGTTTCTTGTGGTGTTTTTTGAATTAATTCATCACCGTCAAAGGTGATGCTGCCATCATCAACATCACAGGTCGCCAAACC
>DAPQ01000058.1:0-50144 GCA_002502175.1 Euryarchaeota archaeon UBA19
TCCTGCATCCTTTGCGTATATCCATCGTAATCATTAGAGGCAAATGGAACAAATACAACTCTTTCACATTCAGCAAAATTTTCTGACATTAAGTCACGGTACAATTCTCTGCGTTCATCCGTGCCGATTCCGCCACTTCCTAGCAGTGCACGCATTTACTTCACCATTCAGACGTAGAAGTCATCTGCTTCAGCGGGCATCCCAAGGTGTTCCTCGATAGATCCACTGACTTCGATACTCGCGAGTAATTTCCTTGCGGTTTCTTCAGTCGTGTCTAAGTCGATTCCAAGCGGCAAGCCCAGTGCTTCCTCAATCCAACGCGCAAGTCTGTCCGCGGCAATGACATCTGCTGAAGCACCAACGGTATCAGCAACTAATGCAACTGCTGGAACTTGATGTATTGAAGACAGTGAGACCAAAAGCCCAGCAACCCCAATCATTCCTGCTTCGGGTTGAGATTTACTAACTTCGATATCATTGGCTTGGAGATTGCTACGTACCTTTGCATCTGCACAAATCACGTGGATAGCTTTCTCTTCAACTTCAGAAGCTAGACCAGCCAAGACCAGTAGTTGAGGAGTCGATTTTGCCATCTCCAAGATAGCCTGCGCAACCTCGTGTTGTCCTGTTGCAGTCATTGGTTGTAACTCACCAGTTACCGTCACAACATATCTTCCATCGGACAACATTACTCGATGGACTAGCATTGATGGTGGAGCGAGTAGTCCATCCTTATCCAAAGTAGAGTGAGGGGGCATATCTGGATGGAGTATTCTCGCAATTAGGGTCGAAGGATTATTTTCTACCAATGCGTCAACAACCAACTTGCCAACATTTCCTACACCTGGTACGGCCTCCAACAAAGCCACATGTTCAGGTAATGAATCCCCAATCAACCAATGTATCTGTGCACGACTCACTCGTCCTCCTCCTTTCGAGGAGTAGGCAATGATTCGATCCATTCGTCACTTCCAGCGTCTTCTCGCTGTCTTCGACGTGCTCCTTGAGCATCTTGTGGCGAGTATTTCATTGGTGCAGCGGAAGTCATTTTTCCTCCGCACTCCTTGCATTTTTCAGCAAGTCCATACTCGCCACAAACGGTACACCGTTGTAGTCTCGTTCGAGCCATCCCGATTCCTCAGTAGGCATGTCCGCTTTCAGAGGTCTTTGAAGTTGTAGCATGCATATTGGTGATTTACATGCGTTCGATATCGATTGAGCCTTCAACCGAAGCGATTGATTCAGTGGCAGCGGTTTGAGCCCCTTCCCACATTCTTTCGGCAGTCTCGTAATCTGGGGCTCTGATATCGACCCTATACTCTGGGGCGCCATCGTAATGACAGGTTAGTGTTGCATCTTCTTCGCCTTCAGCAACTGCTTCTGCGGCAAGAAGTGCATCTCGTATTGCATAAACGCCCTCTGAACCCCAAACTTCGATGTTGAACTGACCACGAATCTCAACAAATGGAGGTATGATATTCTCTACCGCTAATTCGATTACCGTGGACATCCAATCTCCGCTAAAGCCATTATCGGATAATGCAGTTTCAGAAATTGCACATTCCTCTAGGGCTCCATACAGGGTTCCAAAAATCTCAGTCATCTCTTCTGAAATTTCAGTGGTTTTTTCTTCATTCCATCCAGTTCTTTCAGCGACAACACCCATAATTTGGTGAGCACGTTGTTCATTCTTCCAACTCTGAATAGTGTCTCTTCGTCGTTCTTCTGAGACACTCTTGATTGACAAATCAACTCGTTCTCGATCTTTTTTGACTCCGATTACTTTGGCGACGACTCGCTGTCCAACTCGAATGTGGTTACGTATATTCTTGACCCATCCAGAAGCCACTTCACCAACGAAAACGAATCCTTCACGGGAACCGTATCCGTCTAGGCTAAGATAAGCTCCGTTTTCTCGGACATTACTGACAGTACAAACGAGTAATTCGCCTTCTTCAGGCCAATTATCGTTGGTCTCAGCCATTCTAACGCAGTCCCCTTTACTCGAGGACGTCTGTTATTGTGCTTCCGACAAGTTCTGCTTTACCGCCTGCTGGACGGGCTAATGTAGCACCGCAGACCGAGCAGGGAATATGGGTTGACGCCCTTTCGAAGATTATAGCCACATGACCGCAGTCTTGGCAAGTTACTCGTAGGAATTTTGCATCTCCCATGATATCACTTCTCCACGAGTTCAAACTTCTTTGCTCTCTGTGCGGCAGGCTGGTGAGCCTTTCCAGTCTCGGAGCAACGGTAGAGTAGGTTGACGCGCTTGGTTGGCTTCTCACCAGAAGGCTTTGGACGAGGGAAACCTCGGTATCCAGATGTAACCTTACGGAATCTTCGCTGACCCCATTTTAATTCGGAAGCGCGTCGCTTCTTGACTCGCTCGACTGTGTGCTCAGTATGCTTACCAGCCGACGGGCTGTAGCGCATTACCTTACGTGGCATCTTGACCATCACTGAGCACCTCAACGTCTTACGACGACGCGCCCACCTATGACCCATATTTGATTGTGTCGCGAGAAGGCGGGCGCACTTTAGGGGCGAAGTGTCTTATTTTTGCCTAAATTGAAGATAGTCAATTCAAAGAATCTCCCCCCGCTCCACCAGCCATGGTCTTCTGGGTGAATCAGGCTATCCTGAGCACCACCCTAATGCTAGCGGCATTCTCTATGTGGAGGATGGGTCCTGCCTTCAAGCGTAGTAAATTCGCTGGACCTATCGCATTAATCGGACTTGCAGGACTCCTATTTTTGCCTGAACAACCTCTGTATTTTGAGTCGGATTATCATCGCTGCGAGTTCATTTCATTTTGTAACGACGATGGAAGGGAATCTTATCTCAAAGTGGTTTTTTGGTCGTTACTTTCCATTTCTTCTGCATTTATCGGTTGCCATACGATAATCCGAGGCTCCCGAATATACTCAGAACGAAACCTCCCTGTCTTAGCAATTGGGTGGTTTTTCCTTGGATTGTCCTGGTGGACTATTGCCCAGAGCTCATGGTTTGCAGACGCATATAGTAGACTAGATGTTCTCGCCTGGATGGTTTGTTTCCTCTTTGGTATCGCTGCCACTGTATACCTATTTTTCCATATCATTAGATTTACTGAGAAGATTACTCCAAAAGACCCACCAATTGAGCCACTCGACGATAATGAAAGACGTTTGGTTACTGAAATGATTAGAAGAAATATAGGAGGTGGAAATTAATGGTTAGTTTTGACTTTTCATTTGCTGGTATTGGATCATTAGGAGCAATGACGCTAATCGCACTGGTTTTCCTTTCGTACTGCTTTGCAATACATCTAATCGTAACTTGGAATCCCTATCATCGTCCAGTTATTCCTCTGGTTTCTTCTCTAATTCTTTGCTTAGGTCCAATGTTAGCAATGTCAATGCAGAAAGATGGACACACTTCAATTTCGGAAATCCTAGAGGTAGCCTTCCTCTTTACTTCATTGGGCTTAGGAGTAATCGTGCTTTGGATGCCATTTATTCTCGCAATCGTCACTTTTCAAATGATTATTGTATCTAGAAAAAGTCCGTCCGAAGACCCCCTTATGGAGATGTTAGATAACTAACTCGAGTTTTTGTTTGCGATATTTTGCTAGCAAACCCGTTGCAATCCTTTGGGTAACGCTCATAACAAGCCCGTCGGTCGCCGCGTTGTCCTCAGAGGTGGTAATCGTGTCAAAGGGAACTCCGAGCATGGGCAAGAAGCAAAAGTCCACGCATATTCGATGCCGACGCTGTGGTCGACATTCCTACCACAAGCAAAAGCGGGTTTGCTCATTCTGTGGCTATGGCGAATCCGCAAGATGGCGTAAATTCCGCTGGAGCAAGCGAAACCGATCTATGGCCCAGCACAAGAAGTGAAGACTTCGCTCCGGAAATGGCTAAGTCCTTACTGAATCAGCGAGAGACGATTCCCGATGTGTGGCATCATAGGTCTCGTCGGGCACCCAGATAGTCAGGTAGGTTCGGCGCTCTACGATGGCTTACTTGTTTTACAGCACCGAGGTCAGGATGCTGCTGGTATAGTAACCAGCGATTCTAGCAATATTTCGCACAGAAGAGCGAACGGTCTGGTCCGAGATGTCTTCCGCCTTCGTCATATTCAAGCGCTTGAAGGTTCGATGGGACTAGGGCATGTTCGATACCCGACTGCAGGTTCCGCATCAGCCTCAGAGGCTCAACCATTCTATACCAACTCACCATTCGGTGTAAGTCTAGCACACAATGGGAATTTAACAAACCCAGAAGAAATCATTGATACCTTACTTGAAAGAGATCATCGCAGAATCAATACTAGTTCCGATTCTGAAGCATTACTGAACCTATTCGCAGCTGAAATTCAGCGTTCAATCAATGGCCGTAGAGGCGGATTAGATGCACTTAGTGATGAGGACGTCTTCCGGGCTGTAAGGGCCATTAACGACACTGTCGAAGGCTCATATTCAGTTGTTACAATGATTACTGGATGGGGTATGGTGGCCTTCCGAGACCCTCACGGGATTAGGCCTCTAAGTATTGGGACTTGTGAAATCGACGGATTTACTGAAACTTTAGTAGCATCTGAATCCGTCGCTATGAAGGCACTTGGATTCGAAACAGAAAGAGATGTGAAACCAGGGGAAGCAATTGTCGTTAGGATGGATGGAACTAGAAGTACAAGGATTTGTGCAGATTTACCTACTCATACTCCTTGTATTTTCGAATATGTTTACTTTGCACGCCCCGATTCTCGCTTGGACGGAGTATCTGTCCATGGGGCGAGGTTAGCCATGGGGGCGAGGTTGGCGAATCGTATTGCTGAAGAATTTCCAGATCATGCGATTGATTGTGTAATCCCGGTCCCTGATAGTGGCAGAATTGCTGCTCTTGAATTGGCTAGGGAGTTAGGTGTATCATATAGAGAGGGATTCGTAAAGAATCGATACATTGGTCGAACATTCATTATGCCCGGGCAGGCCATGAGAAAGGATTCTGTACGAAAGAAACTAAACACGATTAGACATGAATTTGAAGGAAGAAATGTACTAATTGTGGACGATAGCATCGTCAGAGGAAATACTTCCAGAAGGATTGTTGAGATGGCTAGAGAAGCAGGCGCAAAAAAGGTCTACTTCGCCTCAGCAGCACCACCTGTGGTTCATCCAAATGTGTATGGAATCGACATGCCTGCAAAGCATGAGTATGTCGCTCATAATCGCACCTCTGCAGAGGTTGGTGAAGCGATTGGTGCTGATTGGTTAATCTATCAAAAACTCGAGGATTTAGTTGAATCATGTCTGGGTGCAGGAGATAGTCGTCTTGCAAACTTTGACTGCTCATGTTTCGATGGTCGCTATGTTGCAGGTAGAATCGACCAAGCATATCTGGATTCCTTAGAAACCAAGAGAAAAGATTCTGCTAAAGCCTAAATTTGGGTAATTTTCACTCGTCCATTTACCCGGCATTGTGAAAACCACTAACTCTGGGTTGAGGTTGTGAAGATTGACAGTTTGCCGACAATCGAGGCCTTTGCCGAGATTGAAATGCTTGAGGATGTGATATCTTCCTGTGTGCTCGGCAACTCTCGCTTTGCAGTAGGTACTATCAACGGTAAACTGCAAATTTTTGAGATAGATAATCTACTACAGGATGCCGATTTTGATTCGGCAATTATCTCAATAATCGAATCGGATGAGGAAGTTATCGCAGCATCGACTACAGGTCTAATTAAGTCACTGAATGAATCTCCTAGTTGGCACCATGAAATCCAATCAGGAATTGAACATATGATCTCTTTAGGGGATATGATCTGTATATCAGACACCTCTGGATCGATTATCTTCCTTAACTCAAAAGGAGATAATGAAAGAACTCAATCTCATGGAGATGTAGATCGCTTGGCACATTCTGTTGATGGTGGTTATTTTGCAATCGCAAAAACAGATGGGACTTTACTACTATCAAGCAAATCCGGAGAAATTCTACAAGAATCCCTTGCCGATTCTGAAGATGTTGAAACTATCTCGCAAATTTGTTTCCGGTCAGATGGTATTCTTCTAGCCTGTCGAGATTCTCTGGGTATGACACTAGACGAACGACCCGAAAATCGTCTAGAGTGTTGGCACCCTCAGAGGGGACTTCTGCATACCACTGAGTTACCAGCCATGGCAACTAGCATTCTTGCAACCGAGGATGGTGCAATAGTCGGTTGTCAAAATGGAGCGATATTACGATTTAGAATTGGTAAGGATGTAGAGGAGTTACTAATTGTTGAAAATTCGGTTTCTTCAATAATCCAGTGGGATCAAGATTTGATTATTGGTACTTGGTTTAATGCAATGAGGATATCATCTAGTGGTGAACTAATCTGGTCCTATGAGCATGATGGTTTAGTTAGTGAAGTTCTGGCAATTAGTTCAGATTTAATCACAGTTATTGGTCGATCACCAGCGGGTCAAAACCCCGCATCGGTTGTTTTACTTGAACCGAATTCCGAACCAATAATGCCCGAGGACGAGTCATTTGTCTATGAGTTTAGCAAGGATGCCCCAAATCAGTTTGCAGGTGGCTTGAGTGATGAAGAGATTGCCAAAGCAGAAGCACCTCCTCTTCCATCCATAGAAACTAATGAATTAATGAATGCACTGGATGAGGAATTAGAGTATATCGAAGAAGAGAAAGTCATTTCTGAGGCTGATTTATTAGAAGATTTATCCGCATCTGCAAAAGCGATTAATCTTCCACCTATTGCAGATGCTGGTGAGGATAAAACCATCTCAGCCGAAGAGGACAATACCGCAACTATTCTGCTTGATGGTTCGAGATCATACGACCCAGATGGAAAAATTCAGTCTTATGCTTGGCAGGACTCAAAGGGCAATGTAATAGGCGACTCAGCTCAAGTTAGAGTTCGGCTGCCTTTGGGAACTCATCCGTTTGAACTAACCGTTGTCGACGATAAAGGAGCGGCCACAAAAGCCATGGTTACAATTAGGATTCAATAAACCCATTCAAAGCGCCGCTAAGGCTGATTTGAGGGCAGGAACCGCTTCTTCCCAAGTAGCGACGATTCCGTAGTCTGCAACGCCGAAAATAGGTGCGTCAGGATCCTTATTTATCGCTACGATATACTTTGATGAACGCATTCCTGCGAGATGTTGAATCGCGCCTGAAATACCTACTGCGATGTATAGTGAAGGTGTAACGGTCTTTCCTGTTTGTCCAACTTGCATACTGTGAGGCATTCCCCACTCGTCAACAACAGCTCTACTCGCTCCAACTGCGGCCCCAATCAAGTCGGCAACTTCATCAAGATGTGAGAAATTTTCTTTTTGTCCGATACCTCTTCCACCAGAGATAATGATATCAGCTTCTGATACATCGAGTCTTTCGCTAGCCTTCGAGATGGCCTCTTTGACAGCAATAGAAACATCCGCACTTTGGTCGACGACGTTTACAGAAGCACTGCCGCCCGAACCCGCAGCGTCGAATGCGTTTGCTCTCAATGTAATCACACAATCACCTGAGACCGTAGAAGTTTCAACTGCCTTTCCAGAATATATTGGGCGAGTGATGGTAATTCCTGAGGCTAGGCCAGTGGCGTCTTGGATAATTGGAATCCCTTTCTTTGCCGCCACTCTTGAAGCGACTTCACGCCCAATCGATGTAGCTCCAGCAATTACTACTCCAGAGCACTGTGGAGAAATTGCACTAGCCCATGCACCACCATCGAATGTTGAGAAGCAATCGCCTACTACCGAGACGACCTTTGAGACTCCATCTATGCTTGCTGCATCTTCTGCCCCTATACCTCCGGGAACTACGACGGTAGGTACGGCTCCGAGCGAACTTGCAGCTCCTACTAGTTGCGCGGTGATTGGGTGGATTGAGTTGCCTGAAGTTTCTGCGATTATTGTACATTCCATACTTTCTCCTCCTCAAATTACGTTTGCCTCATCTCGAAGTTTACCTACTACCGTAGATACCGATTCTGCACCTTCAAACTTCTGACCAGGTGGTTTTTCCGCTGGTGGAGAATGTGAATCTATGCTAACGCCTGTTGCGCCAATATCAATACCTAAGTCATCGACAGACCATGTTTCGATGGGTTTTTTCTTCGCCATCATAATGCCTCTGACATTGGGTCTACGCATCTCAGTAATGCCCTTATCGAGAGCAAATACACAAGGAGCAGACACTGCCACCTTTTCGTGTCCCGCGGAACTTGGGCGAGTAGCTGTATATTCACTTCCATCAGAGGAGACTTCAGACACTAGAGTGACGCAGGATGCTCCGATGAGTTCTGCGACCCCAGGTCCCGTTGAACCCGCATTGGTATCTGCGGCTTGTTTACCACAGAAAATAACCGAAGCCCCGGATTTTTGAACCGCTGCTGCGAGAAGATTCTGAACTTGAGTCGAATCAAGATCGTTGATGTTCTCGGCTGAGACATGGACTAAGGTATCTGCTCCAACTGCCGCAGCGTCTCGAAGTAACTTTTCACATCGCGCAGGGCCAGCAGTGATAGCAACTAAATCTCCGCCTGCTGATTCCTTCAATTGCAATGCGGCTTCAAGCGCATACTCATCGTATGGGCTGAAAGACCACTTTGATACGGCATTTTCATCCACACGACCACCGTTAACGGAAATCTTTGCGGTTGTGTCTGGAACTTGCTTGAGTAGTACAGCGATAGTCATATGATTGCCCCTTGACGTCTCTTCGACCTGTGTCACATCTATGAATATTAGCAACCTCACCGGTGGTGTTTACGATATCATTTACAGTTCTCTGGTGAATGCCTGTATTCCGGTTATGTGACGACCGAGAATCAGATTGTGAATATCATGGGTTCCCTCGTAGGTCTTTACCGATTCCAGATTTGCCATGTGGCGCATGATACAGTATTCGTCTAGAATACCGTTTGCTCCGTGGATGTCCCTTGCCTCTCGAGCGATTTCAAGAGCTATGTCTACGTTGTTCATCTTTGCAAGAGAAATGTGTTCTGGAATCCATGTACCAGCGTCTTTCTTCTGACCTAGATGGTATGCCAATAGTTGGGCCTTGGTAATCTCCCTAAGCATCCATGCTAATTTGTTTTGAACCAATTGATAACTTGCAATTGGGTGAGTAAATTGGATTCGACTGAGGGCGTAGTCCTTTGCTGAATCAAAGCAGGCCTGAGCGGCTCCAACCGCGCCCCAAGATATACCATAACGTGCGTTGTTCAAGCATGAAAACGGTCCACGCAGTCCCTTCACACCCGGAAGAATCCTATCCTTTGGAATCTTACAATCTTGGAATACTAATTCGCTTGTTACACTAGCCTTGAGTGAATGCTTTCCTTTCATTTCAGGAGCACTAAATCCTGGGTCGTCTTTCTCAACAATAAATCCACGAATAACTCCATCTAATTTAGCCCAAACAACTGCTAATTGTGCGATAGTACCATTTGTAATCCACATTTTGGCACCATTCAATAGATAGTAATCACCCATATCTTCGGCCTTGGTAATCATATCACCAGGATTTGAACCGTAATCGGGTTCTGTAAGGCCGAAGCACCCAATCCATTCTCCACTTGCCATCTTTGGAAGATAGTGTTGCTTTTGTTCTTCACTTCCGAAATCCCAAATCGGATACATAGCAAGGCTGCCTTGAACACTAGCAAAAGAGCGCAATCCGCTATCTCCTCTCTCTAGTTCTCTGCAAATCACACCGTATGCAGTGTAGGAAAGACCAGGACAGTCATAACCCTCTAGTGGAGCGCCGAGAACTCCCATTTCACCAAGGGCAACTCTCCATTCGTCTGGGAAGACTCCATCTCTGCAAGCATGTTCGATTTTTGGAATCACTTCTTCGTCAACAAAGTCACGGACCATGTCTCGGACCATCCGCTCCTCATCGGTCAATAGTGAATCCACATCGTAGAAGTCGAGGGCTTCGTATGGCATGATTTTCAGGCCGTTCGCGAAGTCAACCCCTCATGAAGGTTGCCTGCCTTTGGGATTCGCGCCGTAGGCGCGTAACACAAAAAAAATCCGAGAGATAATTTCAGCGCCGCTTTCTTTGCTGTTTTGCCCTTCGTCGAGCAAGATGATTTCTTTCATCTTCATTTCCCATCCGTTCAATAATCCTGTCTTTCACTTTTGTAGGAGATGCCAAATATACTAGACACAGAACAACTAGTCCTGTAGCGGCAGGAATGGCGATTACAATCCACATACTAAGTAGTCCTGCTGAATCCGAGTCGGTTGGGACATATTGGAACAAATATCCACGGCTTGTTACTATCCAACCCGAATCGGTTCCAGTGGCCCAAGTGCCGACGATTCTATCACTGGAAAGATTGAGATCTTCAATATCTGAATGCTCAAGCCATGGGTATGAGCCATTGAGGCTAATATCATGCTCCACAAGACTCGTAGGTGTAGTCGCGATTAGGGCGCGGTCGCCTTCCTGCGCCTCTATACCTACGAAGTACAAATCCAAATTCTGAAGTCGGCTTATGCTCGGAATCGAAGCAGATATGTCTTCTGGATTCAGCTCGATATGTGCGATAATTTGGTTCTCAGCAATTGCGACACAGTAGGGGGTTTCACCACTAGGGCACTCAACACCAGTCCAAGGATATCCAGTTCCTCCGACCCAGGTAAAGGTGTGATCTCTTTCGATTACTCCAATACCCTCGACTGTAGCACTAACAACACACATCATGATAGTGTTATGGCAATCAATTGCTGTAATCTCGCTAGTCCCTGAAGCGGATAGTGCATGCAGTTCCGCCCCTCCGTCTTCGGCGGCTCTCATCCTCCAAATCTGGCCTTCTTCGGTACCGACATAAGCCCATGATCCTGCGGTATTCCATGCAACTGAGGTAATCTTTGCATAATCAAGGGACACATCAGATGCAGCCCGTTCTAGTGATTGGTCTTGCTTTGCATATCGTAGAACAACCCCATGGTCACCCACAATAAGTGCGGTTTGCCCTCCCGGATGGAAATCCGCATCATGCAATTCGCTAACGCCATTCCATACCATTTCGACTTGTTGATTAGGGTCCTCTGCATCTAAGACCCGAACGTACCCTTCCTGTCCGTAGACCACTGCGGTTGTTGCGGCTGAATCGATAGCAACACCATTCAGTCCAAGGTCTTCTTCGGAAAGGGACAAACTCTCTGTCAGTCCTACTGCCGAGGTTGCCAGGACATTATGCGAGGCCAACATGATGACCATGACGGATACCAACAAACCGCGTGCAGTCACTCCCATGCTACTCGCAGAGTGGAAGTTGGTTTAGGCGTGTGGGATGGCTTGCGAGAGTAGGGTTGTCTGAGGCAGTATTGAAGAATAGGTTGGTATCGCAAGCCTTCATGGAGAGATTCGAGGTCAAGCGCGGACTAGTCAAACAGGTAACAGCAGATGGGGGTCTTGCGGCATTAGCAAGCAAACATTTTGAGATAGTTGAGGCAGATGGAGAAAACTCATTTTCTGCCTCTCATGATATTATGACCTCAATTGTTGGTCACTATTCAGATAAAGGGGCCTTAATTGTAGATGTTACGAACGTTCCACCTAATTTCGATGATCCCGATGCAATGGCCCGTGCTCAAGATACACGAAAGCGTTGGACCACATTCCTAGACGAGTCCACAGGTTACAATTCCAAGCAACGAGGAGACAAGGCAAAGGAATGGGCAAAGAAGGCATCAAAAGCCAAATCAGCAGTTTCCGCTGCTCGCCATTTCATGGGTATGTCACAGAATCTATCCGATGATGTCAAGGCCCAAGCCGAGGACTTGATTGCAGAAATCGAAACTGCTCTCGAGGACAATGATAACACTCGAGCAGCAGGAAGAGGCGAGAAACTCAACAAACTACTAGACTCCTGAGTGGTACAGATGACAACCCAAGAGACGCCAAATGACCTCGACCCCGAGGTTCGCGCGTCTATCGACAGAATGTTCGCTAATGTTGAGGAAGTGGTCGGTTTAGACCACCTCGCAGGGGTGTTATCTGGCTCTAAGAGTCACGGTGGTGACTCAACTGTTAGAGCATACATCGGTTTGGAACCTAGTGGCAAAGCCCACCTAGGATGGGTGATTTTGGCAGAAACCATTCGAAACATGCTTTCTGAGGGAGTCAATGTATTGATTTTACTTGCAGATTGGCATGCTTGGGTTAACGATAAGTTTGGTCGAGATATGGAGAAAATCTCTGTCGCAGGAGAGTATATGGCTGAAGTTTTCCGTGTATTGGTCGGTTTCCCCGAAGAAGGAGATGGTCCAGGACAGTTGAGATTTGTAAGTGCTAGCGAGGTCATGGATTCCGGCGCTTACTGGGAGAGGGTTCTACGATGTTCCAAAGGAATGAGTCTAAATCGAGCACGTCGAACATTCAGCATAATGGGTAGAAGTGAAGATTCTTCAGATGATGATTTGGCCGCCTTTTTCTATCCTCCAATGCAAGCAGCTGATATTTTCGAATTGAATATCGACATTGCATTTGGTGGTATGGACCAAAGAAAGGCGCACATGTATATGCGTGAGGTTGCGGATAGAAATGGATGGTCGAAAGCGACTTGTATTCATACTCCAATGTTATCTGGCCTGAAAGGACAAGGTGGGGGTAGAATGGACTCATTTGACCACAAGATGTCGAAGTCTGATCCTGGTAACGCGATCTTCGTTCACGACACACCTAAGCAGATAGAGAAGAAGTTCCGAAAAGCATTCCTTGAGGTAGGTAATCCAGCATCTCCTGTATTCGAAATCGCCCAACATATCGTACTGCCTAACAATGGTCAATTGCTCGTTGAGCCTAAACCCGAATTTGGAGAACCAAGCACTTGGAACGACCTCGAATCATTTGTTTCTGCAGTAAGTAATGGAGAAATCCATCCATTCGACGCGAAAATGGCAGTTGCAAGGGGTCTCAGTGAGGTTCTTTCGCCCGTTGTAGAACATTTTGACGAAAATAGCGGACTCCTTGACGCTGTGAATAAGATGACCGGCTCGCAGTAATGCGATTAGAGTTAGGCGTCCAAAGTTGATTTGACGCCACAGGTATCATAACCCCCCCCTGACGGCGGGCGTGCGAAGGAGACCGGACTATGGCAGGTGTTGGAATCGATGACATCGCGATTTACTTTCCAAAGTTATACTTCGATATGAAGGACTTTGCAGAATTCCGCGGTGCTGATTTTGGTAAACTCAACAAAGGTTTGGGGCTCACCGCTATGGCGATTCCTGACGCCCACGAAGATACTGCTACCATGGGTGCAAATGCCTGTGCTAGGCTAATCGATAGAAATCAACTGGACCCTCGGAAAATAGGGCGAATTTATCTCGGGACCGAATCCGCTCTTGACGGTGCTAAGCCAACTGCAACTTACATCATGGATATGCTTGAACAACGCTACGATGACACCTATGGCAAGGAATGCTTCAGAAATTGCGATGTTGTCGACCTAACTTTCGCTTGTATTGGCGCGGTCGATGCAATGCACAACACTCTCGATTGGGTCGCCAGAGGTGGAGAAGAGCAGGATAGAATTGGAATCGTGGTGTTTGCTGACAATGCAAAGTACGACCTTGGCTCATCTGGCGAATATACTCAAGGAGCCGGTGGAGGTGCAATTCTAATTCGTCACAACCCACGACTTATCGAAATCCCCGATAATTGGGGAGTATCTACAATGCCGGTCCACGACTTCTTCAAACCTCGAAGAGAGGTAGAGATGAAGACCGTAGTTGAGAATGTCCTAGACCTTGCTGAAGAAGCAGGAGAGCCAAAGAAAGAAGGATTGGTTGAGAAGATATTAGCTATCCTTCCTAAGTCATCCAAGAAAGACGATATTATGTTTGAATCTCATACTCTGAAGATTCACAAAGATACACCCGTATTTGACGGCGCATTCTCCAATCGATGTTATTCAGAATCAGTAAAGACTGCTTTCGTCGATTTCAGACAAAAGGCAATCAATTCTGGAAGGTATGATCCAGAAAATGACGAAATCCTGACAGAACAATGGAATCGGATTATCGTTCATTTGCCATACGCATTCCAAGGCAAGCGCATGTTCCCAGACGTTTTCCGACATGATAGGCGTCATCTTCCAATGTGGGAAGAGATAGTCTCTGAGATTGGCCCAGAACCTTTCCCCGAAGACTTCGAGGATTCGGCAGAAGGTCTCGAGGAATTTGAGAAAGCCAACGATTCTTATCGGCGTTTAATCTCCAAGACCGACGAATTCAAGGAATTCGTCGAAACGAGAATCGAGAAGACCCAAAGGGCTTCGAGTCTAATTGGAAATCAGTATACTGGTTCCATATTTTTGGCTTTGATGTCAACCGTAGAATCTGATTATTTGGATGGAACAGACATGGAAGGCAAGAGAGTAGGACTTTGTGGATATGGTTCAGGAGCCAAGGCCAAGGTTTTCGAGGGAATAGTGCAACCCCAATGGAAGGAAATTGCAAGTCGTTTTTCATTGTTTGAAAGATTGTCCTCAAGAACACCTCTAGACAAGGATGTTTACGAAAGGCTACACCGTGGCTCTCAGAAAGATTCTGTAGTAACTCCAACAAAGGAGTTTGCACTAGTTGGAATTGGTAGAGAAGGCAATCTTGAGGGTCAACGTGAATATAGTTGGGTGGAATAGATTCACCCTAGTATTCCATCTAGGACTTTTATGAATCTGTCAACTTCCTCTTTCGTGTTGTAATGCAATAGGCCAACTCGAAGAGCACCTTCTGGCTCCAATCCTAATGCTTCAGATAATTCGAGGGCATAGAAATTACCTGCCCAAGCGAAAATTCCTTCCTCGGCCAATGCCGCACCAATTTGCTCAGCCGTCATCGATGGATGGGTGAATGAGACAGTAGGTGCTCTGTGTTTTTTCATATATGGATCAGTCACTCCCCATATCTTCACTCCATCTATTTCCTGTAGTCCTTGAATCATCCTCCAACACAATTCACTTTCGTGTTCTTCAATTGCTGAAAACGCGACACTAAGAGCCTCTCTTCTACTCAAATCTTCATTAGAAATATTTCTGCCTAGCCATGCTAAATGGTCTATTGCGGCAAGAGTGCCAGCCATAGATTCGTGACTTTGGGTTCCGGTCATCCAACGAAATGGGACCTCCTCGGAAGATACGCGTAACTTTGCTACAGGAAGTTCAGCGAGTCGGTTGTATTTACCCCAAAGAATACCTTGGTGGGTTCCGAAGAATTTGTACGATGAACAAGCGAGATAATCACAACCCAATTCCTGTACATCGATTAATGCGTGAGGTGCATAATGAACTGCATCTACGAATACCTCTGCACCAAACGAATGAGCTTTCGAGCATATTCCTTTGACGTCATTTATCGTACCTGAGAAGTTTGAGGCAGCACCGATAGCAACCATTACGGTATTTTCGTTAATATTATGTTCAATACTATCGATATTGTGAGTACAATCAACGGGATCAATATCAATCCATCTTAACTTAGCACCCGACCATTGAGCGGCTAACACCCAAGGTCGGACATTTGCATCATGGTCAGAGCGAGTGACCACAACTTCATCCTCAGGCCTCCAAGTTCGACTCAGTGCACTTGCTAATTGAATCGTCAGACTAGTCATATTTTGGCCAAAAACAATCTCTCTATGGTCACTACAACCGAGAAAATCAGCGCATGCAATCATTGTCTGTTCAATTAATTCATCAGTTTCTATTGAGGTGGCAAATGACATTCCAACATTGGAATTTTGATGCAGAAGATAATGTTTCACGGCTTCTCCAACGGATTCGGGAGATTGGCTACCTCCTGGGCCATCAAAGAAAATCGCTTGATGCCCATTAACTCGGCGAGTTAATCCCGGAAATCGAGAGCGAATTTGCTCTATCGGGTAATCTGACATACCATCACTCCGGAGCGATGGAACGGTTGATTACAATTCTTTGAACTTCTTGAGTCCCTTCGTAAATCTGAGTGATTTTGGCATCACGGAAGAATCTCTCAACCGGGAAATCTGTGGTATATCCATATCCACCGAGAACTTGTACAGCCCTCTCTGACACCCACATTGCGGTATCGCCAGCAAACAACTTGGCCATGCTTGCTTCCATTGAGTGTCTAGGCCCATCTTCTTCGTAGTGTCGTTGTTTTGCCCATGCTGCCTTGTAGACCATGTGTCGGGCGGCTTCAGTCTGTGTTGCCATATCAGCGAGGTAGTTTCCAATGCTCTGATGGTGAGCGATTGGCTTGCCGAAGGCTTCTCGTTGATGAGCGTAGTTTAGAGCAGATTCGTATGCACCTTGAGCAATTCCTAGCGCCTGTGCTGCAATCCCGATTCTTGAGTTATCCAGTGCGTTCATTGCAATAGGGAATCCCTTTCCAGATTCTTTCAATACATTCTCAACAGGTACTTTACAGTCTTCTAATAAGAGAGTACAGGTATCCGAGGAACGAATCCCTAACTTGTCCTCTTTCTTACCAACACTGAAGCCTTCCATGCTTGAATCAACAATGAATGCTGTTGTGCCACCATGTTTTTTCACTCCATAATCTGGATGATCAACGTCCTTTGCGAATAGTACGTAAATGTCGGCAGAAGCTCCATTTGTGACCCACATTTTTTCGCCATTGAGGATGTAGTGACTTCCATCATCACTGAGTTTTGCCCTGCAGCCTAATGCTGCCGCATCAGTACCTGCACCCGCCTCGGAAAGTGAATATGCACCAATTTCACCGGCAGCTAATCGAGGAAGGAAACGTTGCTTCTGGTCCTCGTTACCATGTAGAGCAATGGTCATTGAACAAAGTCCAACGTGTACACAGAACATGACTGAGAAAGAGGGGTCTACTCTTGCCAACTCTTCTACGATTATCGCTTCTGAAATATCATCGATTGGATTGCCGCCAAATTCTTCTGGTATTGTGATGCCTTGTAGTCCATACTCACAGAATGCATTCCATTCATCCAGAGGTGGTTTTTGGTTACGGTCTCTATCTAGGCATGTAGGCGCTAAAACCTCCTCTGCAAAGTCCCTAACCATCTCTCGAATCATGCTTTGCTCTTCCGTTTCCGCGAAGTCCATCTCGATTACCAATACTACCGAGCAACATCATGTTGTTAATACATCGTAAACGACGATAACACGCTTATTTCAAGAACGAATCATTCAAATTGGAGACTATGGGCGAGCCCATCGGAGATGAATATGTCAGACTCGGACTACTTCGAATTTGGAGTTGCTCACGACCGCCGCTACACCCTTGAACATCTTTGGCTACAACTGTTAGATGAAAAGGACGGTACGGTAAAGGTAGGGATGTCAGAATTCCTACGCGCAGATTACGGAGATGTGGTGCGTGTTATCCTTCCTCACCCTCAGGACACAAGTGAATTCGTCCTCGATGATGAAGGGACTGCGGGACCACGAGACGATGGTGAGGAAGACTCCAGCCCAGAAACACCCTCGGCTGGTGATGAAATAGGTATAGGAGAATTACTTGTTACTCTCCGCACTGTATCAGATAGAGTGTTGATTAATTCTCCATTCCCTTGCAAGGTCCTCGAACTTAATGGAGAGGTCGAAGACAATGCAGACCTTGCAAACGACGATGCTTATGGAGATGGATGGTTCCTTATTGTCAAGCCTCACGAATTTGATGAGGATCAGTTCCTTGATGCAAATGAATACATCGAATACCTAAACGAATTATGATTATGGCCAAGCCAAAGCCGGCCATGATTCAGGATCTTCCGATTCCCAATCAAGTGTATCAAGCATCGAGATTACTTCGTCCACTCCAGATAGATTTTCTTCAATCTGTCTCCTGTGAAGCCATCCCTTTAGACGCCCAAGTCTGATACCTGCTTCTAAGCCTGTGACCTGCATCAATTTCTCTCCATCAATCAATGGTTTATTGCCCACGCTATTAGGCTGAACATCAGAAGATGCTTCAATGAACTCAGCCCCTATATCTCCGAAGTATTCCATCACTTCTTTCTTCATTGAGTCCGACAGAGCAGCATTAAATCGCCTAAGTGAGCTAATTTCATGGCTTAGGTCTGAAATTTGTAAATCGTGTAAAAACCGAATTGTAGAAGCCTGTTCATTGGATAACCTTAGGTTTCGCTTGAGATGATTTGCAAGCTCTATTCCCGACCGTTTGTCCTTGGAGCACAAAATCGCTAGATTAACCAAGGGTGAACCCGAAAAACGTTCAATTCTAGCAAAATTAGTTTCAGGAATTACTTGGTTCAGGACTCCAAAACTATGCATTAACTGTGTCACTTCTTTGTTATTGATACCTTGCAGAATTCGCGATAACTCAGCCCACTTGCGCTCTGAGGAAACCTTGCTAAGCATGTGTAGATTTTCTGTTATTGCTACTTGTAAATCCTCATCTAAAACTCTAGTTCCTAATTCACCCGAATCTAGGAAGCGAAATGCTCTCATTATTCTCAAACCATCTTCCCTTATTCTATCATGAGATTTTCCAACAGCGCGGATTATGCCGTCATTCAAGTCTTCCAACCCTCCAAATTCATCAATAATTTCACCAGTTATAGGGTCAACAGCCATGGCATTAATCGTGAAATCTCGCCGTGCTAAATCTTCGATTATATCATCGCCAAATTCTACATCATCAGGTCTACGGCCATCTCCGTAGGTGCCGTCACAACGTAATGTGGTTACTTCCCAAGATTTGTCGGATTCTTCATCCAGTACCAATATGGTTCCAAATGCGGCCCCAACTGGAATTGTTTTGTCAAACAATTGACTAACTATATCCGGGTGCAAATCCGTTGCAATATCCATTTCAGTTGGATTTAACCCCTGCAATCTATCTCTAACCCAACCACCAACAATCCAGGCCTGACCTTGCTGAGACAGCCGTTCTAAGACTCGCCTGTCCGAAGCAGCGAGTTGGCTCAATAGGTCGCCCATGACCTGCCTCCTTGAGGTCCAAACATCAACCCGTCGGGCATTATGCCTATCTGTAATGCCCGTTTTCGAAGGCCATGGAGGTCGAGTTGGTGCCGTTGGAGGTTCTTCGCCCTCATGAACAAATCATCCATAAAAAGGTGGATCAATTAGAGCGAATTACCCATCGCTGGAACGCTTACACAAAGCCACTTCTTCTAGATCGTACAACAGGAACAATCCTTGACGGCCATCATCGATATCACGTTGCACAAAGGATTGGTTTGCTCTGTGTGCCGTGTGTTTTAATCGATTATTTGGAAGATGACTCTATTGAGTTAGACGTTTGGCCTAATTGTGGGCGAGATTCAATCAGCAAACAGGATGTAATCGATGCTGCACTTTCTGGTGATTTGATGAGTCCAAAGACAAGTCGTCATCGTCTATCAGATCATCTTCCGCCAATTGCCGTTCCTTTGTCTAGATTGAGACAACCTGCGATTGCTGATTGATTGCACTTATTGATCTGCTAGAAGATTTCTTGCTGAAGATGAAATTAGTTCCAAATCGGATTTAGTTAGTTCTTTCACCAAAGAAAGCGTCGATTCTGAGATAGGTCTACCGATCAAATCCTCAATTAGTCGCGAACGCATTTCTTCTGAGCGGGATTCATCCATCAACAGGTCGTTCCGTAGAATCGACCCTGATTCACTTCTTTCTCCACGTAATAATCGAATCAATAACATCTCAGAGGCATCGGATTTTAGCATCTCAGGTAATCCCTCGACAGATGCCCAATCTGTATCTCGTAAGCTTCTCGAGAAGCGATTTACGAAAGCGGTGTTAGAATCTTCAATCCATGAATCTATTTGATTTGGTGATAACGCTAGAAGAATGCTAGCAATTCGAGCCTTTACTTCACCTTTTGATTCGGAAATAAGTACGTTTAGTCGTTTTTCAATTTCCTCATTTAGTGTTGCAGAATCCGCTTCAATTATTCCAATCGCAGAGGCTCTGACTGTTTCTGAATCATCATTGAGAAGTTGCAAAATAATGTTAGAATCTACATTTTCCAAAGTAGATACTCGTTCTGCAACTGCTCTTCTTACCGCTCTATCCTCGACGATTAAGGCCTCTGAGATCGAGTTTTCATCAATACTTATTCTGGCCTTCCAAGCGGCCAATCTGATATTTGCTTCACCGTCGGATGAAAGTGTTTCAAGTATTGCCCGACCTGCTCCATCGGCTCTAATCGCAATTCTTGCTGCTAACAATCTTCTAGAGTTCTCTCTCGATTTAGATAGTTTTTCAATCAGGGCCAAATCTTTGCTAGCAGCCCACTTTTCTATTGCTTCAAGGGCCTTTTCCCTGAACCAAGGGTCAGGATCTTCGAGTAGTTTTTCAAAACCCTCCAATGCCTCTGGGTCATTTAATTCGAAGAGATGTCTGACCGCTCTTCGACGCTGTCTCACATCGCTGTGGTTCAACTTAGCCAAGGCAGGCCTAACACTCATACTGTCTGCGAATCAAAAGTATGGCATGAACACTACGCACTTACGAATCGGAAATTATCGAGGGTATCAGCTCATGGAACTAGGTCTTCATGGCCGCCAACCATTGGGGGTTCATCATCGTCCCAATCGGCTGGAGAGTCGATATCAATTGCAAGTAATTGTCCAAATAGAGGCCACATAGGTTGTAGCCACTCCATCTCTGCCATTAGTAGCTCAAACACGGGATGCTCGACTAACTCATCTTCGGTCGCATCCTCATCTAAGGGTGGTATGTCTGAAGGCATACCACGTAGTGATTCCACTAATTCTTCGATTCTTTCTATGGTTTCACTATCGATTTCAACCAATTCAACAATTATGTTCAGAGCATCTTCGATATGGTCCGCTAATGCTTGTGGGTCGAGAGGATCACGTTCGGCCTCAGAAAGGTCCATTGGCCCAAATACAACATTTCCTAGTTCTGTATCTAACCAATCTTCACCCTGTCTTTCTCTTTTCAGTAAGGTTTGTTGAATGGGGCCACCAAATGGCCCCAAAACAAATCCTCCCTCTTCTACCATACCTGCCACGGTAAGAGGGATTTCTCGCACCGCGCCGGTGATTAATACCCGGTCAACACCTCTAGATATCTCATCATTATCCTCTAAGGAGTGAACGGGTAGTACTCGAATCATTCCTTTTGATTCATGAAATTCTAACCTTTCTTCTGTATGGTATATAACCTCGGGATGAGGTTCGAGAACAGTTACCATTCCATCATTTCCAACGATGTGGTCAATTAAGGCCGCTAGATATCCGCCTTTGGCTCCTATCAATAAGACATGTTGACCAACACGCAACTCAAGATGGTGAAGTAGAGTCGCAATCATGTGAGGCGCCGAGATGGTTTTCGCAGCATCATTTTGAGTAATTAGGAAGGGAACTGGTCTATCGTGCCAGAATGCATCTAATTCGAAGTCTGTAAACGACCCAATGAAGACGTGCTGCATGGCTTCAGCAACCTCATCTTCGATAGGAATACCACTTTTGCGTAACCTCTCCAAAAGGTCATCTAGGGGCTTCATAGGTTCACCTTTACTCAGATTATTGCACCACCAATCATTTGAACGCATTGCGTCCGCGCTCTCACTAAGGGCCCGTGGTCTAGGGGTTATGACGTCGCTCTTACAAAGCGAAGATCACCGGTTCAATTCCGGTCGGGCCCACCAAAATACTGTCTTTTCCGCTTGTGAAAGAGTCAAGAAGGACGAGGCGAGCGAAGGGGCGTGGTCGAAGAGACTGCAGCGCTCGCCTCGAGGTTGAGCCGGAGACTCCGCAAGAGAGGCTGGAGCATAGCTACTGCCGAATCTTGTACCGGAGGTTTGCTGGCCTCAACCTTCACCGATATATCCGGTGCAACCAACTGGTTTGACCAAGGTTGGGTAGTATACAATAATGAAGCAAAAATGCGAGAACTTGGTGTGGAAAAATCCGCATTTGATCAAGGAGAAGCCGGAGCAGTCTCTCACCAAGTCGCATTACAAATGGCTCGAGGAGCACGCTATCGCTCCGATGCCGAGGTATCGATTGCTATCACTGGCATCGCTGGACCTGGCGGAGCAACACCTAGCAAAGAAGTAGGACTTGTCCACGTTGCCGTAACCGCCGGAGACCAATTCATTGTCCGGAGAAGAGATTTCGGGGAAAATGACCGCTTAGATAACAAGAAATCCTTCGTATCATTTGCTCTGAGACTTTCTCTTGAACTTCTAGATCGAGTTGTAGAAGAAGAAGAACGTATCGCCGCCGTCGAAAGTCGTGTTGAAGGCGGCGAAGAGCAAGAGCCCGAATCAATGGACCCCAAATCAGAGCAATGGCAAGGTAATCTGTCATGGGCAGATTGGGAAACAGAGACTGTTGCGGATGAGATTCAGAAGGTGGATTTAGCATCCCTGACAGATTGGGATGAGTAAGATTTCATTATTCGGCTCTACGAGCCGCACTAGGCGATATCATCATGAGCGGTCCTGTGTGTCCTTCGACATATGGCGGATGAGTCTTGGACTGAAAAGAGTCGAGCCCTCGCTGCCGCAGGCCTCATTGTAATGGGCCGAGATGCTCAAACAAAAATTGAGGAGTTAACCAATCTCGCTCCTTTGATTGAAGCAGCAAACGCGAGTAATACTCGATTGTTAACTAGTCAAAGTATAGACGAGTTACTAACAATAGTGCCTACAGAGGAAACCCTCACTGAAGAAGAACCTGTAATACAAAGTAATTCACAAACATTGCAAGCAACGTTGGCAAGACCGGAAACTGGTCAGGCTATTGGAAGGATAATCGCACCAATCACTGCAAATGAGCCCTCACCTGCACCTCGGCCTCATGGATTAGACCATTATCGGATGCAAGATTTCCCTATGCAGGCTTCAGATATTGATTCTGAGATTGAGATACATTTCGATATTACTGGCTCTTCTAGAACTGAAGGAAAAATGACTGATATCCAGTCATTTTTTGGAGATAGGTTGAAGCAAATCCGTAATCAATTGATTTCAGGAGCGGCGCTACCTCGTAGACCTGTTAGTATTGCAGAAGCATGGAGAAATAGACAAAGACACACCTCAAAAGATTACGAGATTACCCTAGTTGGCCTAGCCTCTGAATCTCGTTTCACTCGTGCAGGAAACTTGAGTTTTGCTTTTGAAGACGAGACTCAAAACATTCAGTGTTCTCTTCGTCCACCATCAGGAGCAGGTCCACTTCACCCTGCTTTGGATGGACTGATGAATGATGATGTAGTTGGAATCAGCGGCCATTTCCTTCTTGGAGAAAGAAGCCCTCTATTCATGGTAAGCAATATCCATCTCCCTCCCATGAGGCAGCATTCAAAGGCCACTGCGGGAGAAGATCAAGCGGTTTCCGCTGCCTTCCTTTCCGATGTGCACGTCGGCTCCAAGACTTTCTTAGCGCCTCAATGGGAGAAGATGATTCAGTGGTTCAATTCAGACCCATTAGCTCGGACTGTGAAATATTTCGTACTCAGCGGAGATGGAGTCGATGGAGTTGGAATTTATCCCGGTCAAGAAAGACACCTAGCGATTACAGACCTATTTGCACAATATGGAGAACTTGCCCGACTTCTCGAGGGTCTTCCAGATTGGGTAGATGTGGTGATTTTACCTGGAAATCACGATGCGGTTCGTCCTGCTGAACCTCAACCAGCGCTAGACCCAGAAGTACAACAGGACTACTCAGATGCAGTATTTGTTGGCAATCCGTGCGAATTTAGTCTGCATGGAGTTAGGATATTGTCTTATCATGGGAAAAGTATCGATGACTTTGTCGCAGGCCTACGTTCTGTTACCTATTCGAAACCAGAAATGGCGATGAGGGCTATGTTAGAAAGAAGGCATCTTGCTCCATCTTGGGGTGGAAAAACCCCTCTATCGCCAGAACCGGAGGATAGGATGGTAATTCAGCAAACTCCGGACATTTTTGTCACAGGCCACGTCCATGGACATTATGTTGGCAATCACAAGGGTACGACAATTGTCCACTCATCAACTTGGCAAGACCAAACCGATTACCAAAGGATGTTGGGTTTCCAACCAAAACCATGCATCTTGACTGTGATAAATCTGCATACCCATGAATCGGCTAGCATACCATTTGCCTGACCTTCATTCTGGAAAAGGCTCACCAAACATAGGCTGCCAAATGTTTCTCAAATCTTGGCCTTCAATGATAGGAACTCCTGCCTTGACAAAATCTTCTGCGCCTCTGTTTGGAGCCGGATTAAATCCTATGAATCGAGAACCAGGAATCATCATTGAAAGGTCGGGTCCTGAATCTCCAACCGAAACGATATTTTCCGGGTCAATGGAATTAATTCTAGCAAATTTTTCTACTGTAATCCCTTTATCATGCGATTGAACTGCAGTGGGCTTCGACCCGATCAACCACCCTTCTTCATCCCATTCAAATCCATTTGCAGCCCAATCATCAACCTTGAGCATATTTGCAATCGAACCGATAAGTAGGTCTACGCCTGAAGAGACAATGGCAACCAAAATCCCCCGATTCTGTAATTCCTCCACAACTTCCCTTGCTCCAGGCATCAACTTGATTCCCGAATAACATCTCATGATATCATCTCGATGTATTTCAGGCTGGACGTCCCTCCAGAGGCGGATATCGTCGAGAACAAATTCCTCCTCTGTGACTTCTTTACGGATGAATTTGGCAAGCATCTCTTTGTTTTCCGTTCCAAAATAATCGTGAATATTCTGCCATGATGAAGCATTTGCAGCTAATACCCCATCACAATCGAAGGCCACAGCCTTGACTTCCTTCATAATCTGCCCTGCATCAAGCAAGGTGTTTAGATTCTACGCTGCGATGGGTTGGATATATTGCACACTTACCTCTGGCCTGACATATGGAAGAGGGCGACCTGGCAATTAAGGTCAAAATGCTATTTTTTGGGCCCTTAGCAGAATCCATGGGTCAGCGAGAAATCGAGGTTGCCTTACTTCAGGGTTCTAGTGCTAGAGATTTAATCGATAGATTTCGGTTGACTCCGATGCTAGATTCCGGACTTAGAGTTGCGATTGATGGTGTGGTAGGAGCGGATTTAGACGAAAGTCTGTCCGATGCTTCAGAAATTGCATTCTTGCCTCCGGTTTCCGGTGGTTGACTAAAAAACCGACAAAATACTGTTTTCTTTGCCGAAGACTTTGAGAGAGGGCTACCACACCCGGTGGTTGAGAAAGATGATTGGAAGCACCGAATTAATTATCATCGGGATATTGGCCATATTCCTTTTTGGTGCCAAAAGAATCCCTGAACTGGCTAGAAATTTAGGTAGAGCCAAGGGTGAATTCCACGCTGGGGTCTCAGATGTCACTTCCCCTTCTAGTGCTGAGATAGATATGGATCGAGGCGGCGTCAGTGACGAAGTTGCTAACGAGAATGAGTAATTCCGTTTCATTTCTTTCTCTTCAATCTAAGTGCTGCACCACAATCGTGGCACTCACCGTAATTTTTCTGTTTTGCAACGGTTGATTCTGGGGCGTCATATTCACTTTTACAGCCACTGCAGACCAAGGTCCAAGACCAAACCTCTCTAATCCCCACTTCACTTACTCCTTGCCATTCTATGTCAAGGAAACTTGCGATATTTTGCATTCGGTAATCATCAGTAATGAGTAGAGCCGATCTTTCTAATGCCAGCGAGACCAAAGCAAGGTCAGTTTCAGAAATCCCACTGATATCTCCACTTTGTTTCGCTGCATCTACTGCCAAATCTATTGAATCTTGATTTGGTTGACAAAATACTAAACCCATGCTATCCAATAATGCTGCTCTATCTGGTGATATTCGCAGTAATTCTTCTTCTTGATGGCGAACTATTAGCCCGCCAGATAATTCAGTCATTGGCCACGCTATCAAGGCGGCAGTGTCAAGCACACGCGCCTTGGCCATGCTAATGGGTAGACGGCACAACCTATCAGGGGTGGGGTAGAGTTGTTGTGTATCGACAACAGGCGGTAACCTTCATCGGGAATCGGTTAGGGGCTTGGTTTGATGGAGATCCTACCTGAGGGGATTGTCGACTCTGCAATTGAATGGGCAGATGGCCTTGGATACCTCGGCTTGGCAATTCTAACTTCCACTGAGGCGGCGTTACAACCAATTCCTCCAGATCCTTTAGTTTGGAACATGATTCTAGAAGCAGATAGCGGACTTGTAGTAGCTACCGTAGTCCTAATTGCAACGCTATCAAGCGTTCTTGGCGCTCTTGCAGGATATGCAATTGGTATGTACGGCGGAGGTTGGCTGCTGGAGAGATTTGTTTCTCAATCAACTATTGCAAGATTGAATGTACTCGTAGATAGATATGGTTCTGCTGGAATATTCATCGCAGCGGTCTCTCCAATTCCATACAAGGCCCTAGCTTGGATAGCAGGAGCCGGGAGAATGGACTTGCGACTATTTGTTGCAGCAGGAATTGTTGGAAGAGGACTTAGATTTGGCATTCCAGGTGCATTGTTGGGAATTTATGGGGAGTCTATGAAGTCTTCAATGACCGGTGTAGAGGGTGCGATAACCTTCAGCTTAGTCTCAATTATTGGGCTAATTGTTGTGATTCCTGCTGCTCGCTGGTGGAAAGGTCTACTCGATGAAGAAGAATGATTCTAACCAATTCGATTATTTGTGAGTTGTATCTCGGACGGCCACCGCTCCTGTGGTGTAGCACGGTCCATCATTCCGGGTTTTCATCCCGGCGACCCGGGTTCAAATCCCGGCAGGAGCACCAGATTATCTAATTCAAGCAATAATTCATCGAGCTAGGTTATCGACCATTGCATCGATAGTTTCAGGATTTGCTTCTTTATTTCGTCCGGATGTCAATGCTCTACCCATTACATCAGCTCCCAAGAAAGAGAACATACTACGCATTGCCATGATTACATGAGCACCGCCACCACCGCTGTGAGTGGCAAGACCTACTGGGGTGCCTGTACACATCTTTCGAAAGTTCTGCCAATCGCGAGAAAGCCAAGCGATTGCATTGTTCAGTGTTGGTGGAAAAGACCCATTGTATTCTGGGGCAACAACAATCCAAGCATCGGCAGCAATCATTTGCTGGGTTAATTCTGAAACATCTGGAGATTGCTCAGGGTCAGAAGAACGTGCAACTGTAAACATGGGTAAGTCCATTGCAGCCAAATCAACTAAGTCTGCCTCATGCCCTTTGTCTTTCGCAACATTAGCAAATCTTTCCGCCAATTCTAGGTTGGTACCGGAGGTTGCTGTAATCATCAGGAATTTCGCCATGTTGACGCGAGGGGCTATCCATACTTCAACAGAATAGTATCATTCGACTTCCACAATTGAGGTTGGAATACCTCTTTCGGCAGCTAAATCAATTACTATTCTTGTCCATTTACTGGTCGGTGAAGGCATAGCCAAAATATGTGAAGCACCTTTCAATATTTTTTCAGTAAGTGTGTTTGGAGCCTCTGCTCTTCCTTGATCAACCAAACTTCTGGTCGGGTCACTCCATTCTTCTGTAAACACAGCGATTTCGATTGAACTATTGTCAGCCCATCTTTCTGCCATGTAATCTACTCCGCTTGCTCCACCGACAATAATCAAATCCGGATAACCGTTATTTTCAAGCCAATTATCGATTGCTTTTTCAAAGACTTCAAAATCATAAAATCGACTACTTCCGACTATTGCCAAATTAATTACAGAACCATCTTGATTCAAGTCCCGTCCACCGAGAGAATCGACCACATCTTGTCCAGAGGTTGTTGTCATTGTTCACCCGAGTTAGGTCTCCGCGCATAAAGATGGTCATTTTAGTGGCACTTTTTGAATTGTTTAGATATTATATCCCACCTATTGATATCAAGGTATCTTATCGCCTAATCAAGAGGTCAAGCCATGGCTCTGGATATCGAGGCTATTCGAGCAGATTTTCCAATCCTTGACAGGGTCTTGCCCAATGGCAAGAAATTGGTCTATTTTGACAACGCTGCTACCTCTCAAAAGCCTCAGGTTGTAATCGACGCGATGACTAGATATTACGAGGAATACAATTCCAATGCACATCGCGCTAATCATACCTTGGCCGATGAGGCAACAACTGCACTGGAAGAAGCCAGAAGCAAGATTTCTCGCTACTTTGGAACTAATCCAGAAAATATGATTTACACCAGTGGAGCGACTGAGGCAATCAACTTGGTTGCCTATGGTTGGGCGAGATATAATCTGCAACAAGATGATGTGGTTGTCATTACAGAAATGGAGCACCATGCGGATATAGTTCCGTGGCAGGAACTCAACAAAGAGAAGGGGGTAGAAGTTCGTTATGTGCCAATTAACTCCAGAACATTCACCCTCGATATGGAAGCCTTTGAAGTAGCCCTTGAAGGGGCTAAACTAGTCTGTGTCGTTCATACTAGCAATGTATTAGGAATTCGTAATCCCGTTGAAGAAATCATAGAGAAATCTCAGGCTGTAGGTGCTCGTGTTCTCCTTGATTGTGCTCAAGGTGCACCGCATGAGAGGATATTCTTCGACAATATGGGTGCAGATTTTGTTGCCATTTCAGCCCACAAAATGGCCGGTCCAACCGGTATCGGCTGTATTTTGGTTAAACCTGATGCGATGGCTGAAATGGGACCATTTATGACCGGTGGTTCAATGATCAGAAGAGTTTCAACCGAAGGTACAACCTTCCAAGAAGGTCATGCAATGTTTGAGACGGGAACACCTAGAATCGCTGAGGCTATTGGTTGGGGGGCAGCAGTAGAATGGCTAAGTCAATTCGACATGAGGGAGGTTCATGCTCACATACATGATATCGCCTCTTGGACTGCCGACCAAATGCTTGAGATTCCGGGCATCCGTATTTTTGGCGACCCCAATCATCCAAACTCAAGCGGGGCGGTATCATTCCTTCACGACTCAATTCAATCTCAAGATTTAGCGATTCTACTGGACGAGGGAGGTTTCGCTGTCAGAACTGGTCATCATTGCGCTCAACCTCTAATGGATGCATTAGGCGTACCTTCGACAAATCGCGCCTCATTTTGGATTTACAACACATTAGATGAGGCGCAGTCCTTTGTTGAGTACTTGAGATATGTATGTGAGCGATTTGCTTGAGGTAGGCAAATACGCTCGTCATATTGAATAGAACCAATCAGTAGGGCTCGTCATGGCGGAGAGGCGATGGCCCGAGCACCTTGATTCAGTTGTCGAGGAGTTCGATGATTGCTTTGATTCGATGGAACGCTATGAGTTGCTATTTGAGTATGCAAAAAAACACCCAAGCCCATTACCCCCCGATGAATGGAATGAGGAAAATCAAGTCCATGGCTGTCAATCTAGAGCACACGTAGAATGTGGTCGAGATGAATCGGGTAATTTCCTCATGCGGGGTGGGGCTGATGCGCAGATTGTTCAGGGATTGATGTCCGTAACCGCAATGGCGGTAAACGGTATGAATCCAAAGGAAGTGGCACAAATGTCCCCTGACTATGCAGATGCAATGGGAATTCGCAATTCTTTGACTCCGAGTAGGGCCAATGGATTTTTGAATATGTTTGAGAGAGTGCGTTCAGAAGCGGAGAGGATGGCGTAATTATGGTCGACGAGGCAACGGTTCGTGAATCTCTAATCGAGGTTGAGGATCCAGAAATGAAGATATCAGTTATTGATTTAGGGCTGATTTACGAAGTCAGAATTGATGATGCACATGCTGAAATCGATATGACTCTGACAAGCCCTGGTTGCCCAGTTGCACCCGAACTTATGGCAGCAGTGCACCGAGCGGCTCTCACTACAGAGGGTATTGATAGCGTCCACGTTAACCTCACATTTTCTCCGCCTTGGGATCCAAAAATCCATGCTACAGAGGATGGAAAGTTCGAGCTTGGTGTGTTCTAAGCCAGTCGCATTTCTGCTGCTCTCACCGTATTGCTCATCAACATCGAGATAGTCATTGGTCCAACTCCGCCAGGTACAGGCGTCATATGCCCTGCTACCTCTGCTACCGCGGGGTCTACATCTCCAGCAAGACGGCTACCACTTTCTCTTGATTCATCGATAACCCGATTGATTCCAACATCGATTACTGTCGCCCCCGGCTTTATCCAATCTGTTTGGACGGTAGCAGCCCGGCCAATCGCTGCCACAACTAGGTCAGCGCTTCGACAGATTTCCGCAATATCCTGTGTTCTAGAATGAGCAATTGTTACTGTGGCATCAATCCCTTTCTGAGCCAATAATAGCGCTAAAGGCATCCCAACTATGCGTGAACGACCAATGACTACTGCTTTCTTTCCAGAGAGGTCAATAGCAGCATCCTCAATCATCTGCATCACGCCGGCAGGGGTACAGGGCAGCAAACCATCTGTTTGACCCATTACCAATCTTCCAAGATTAGTAGGGTGGAATCCATCAACATCTTTTGAGGGGTCGATAGCTTCGGTTATGGCCAATTCGTCTGTTCCGTTTGGAGTGGGGCTTTGAACAAGTATTCCATGAACAGAGTCATCAGAGTTTAGGTTTGCAACAACTTGCATTAATTCCTCTTGAGTAACATCGTTTGGAAGGTCAATTCTAGTGCTTTTTATTCCACATCTTTCACAAGCTCGTTGTTTGTTTCTAACATAGACATGACTTGCCGGGTCGTCTCCAGCGAGTACAACTGCAAGATGGGGTTCAACTCCCGACTCCTTCAGTGCAGACACCCTCTCAGCCAGATGCGCCTCAATACGCAATCCTAAGGCCTTACCATCGAGTATAACCGCGCTCACGAAGTAACTCCCCTTCTATATCGGACTTGACCTTTTTTCTAGACACAGTCTAACTTAGTCTAGAAGAGGAAGTAAAAATGGAGCCCCAGGAGGGATTCGAACCCCCGGCCGTCTGATTACAAATCAGATGCTCTACCAGTCTGAGCTACTGAGGCAGCACCCCCCGCTGACCACATTCGATTCTTGAACCCTGCACCTAGAAGGGTAGCCGAAATAGGGCCAAGTTGAATGCCTAATCACCCCTCCGAATCTCACGGATTAGTATGGTCAACTCAACTTCCCATAGGAAATTGAACATGGTAATTGCCGCCTGGGCGTGTATACTTCTCGGCGCGGGAATTGTCTTTGGCACCGCTGGAAATGCATTTGCAATAGCGGTAGGCGCCCCATTGTCTATTGCCGGTGCTGCATTACTTCTCTTTGGGTTAGGAATGCCTGATGAATCATCAGTCGACCCAGATGAATTAGCCGCATGGGCTCCTGAAGCAGTAAAGATGCCCGATGCAGGACGAGCTATGTATCGGGTCGACACATCATTAGATCCTCCGATAAAAACCTCGATTCTGTGTGGCCGTTGTGGGCATTTAGAGTGGGTTGATGGCAGGAAACCAGCATTCTACAATTGTCTAAAATGTAAAACAGAACTCTGGGTGGCAGAAGAAGAATGAATGGATTATTCCTAAGCAAGCATCAAAGCGAGATGGCATCAGCGAAGAATTCGAGGTGAGGCGTTGAGTCTGGGAAATAACGAGCGAAGAATGCTTGTAGCATTACTTTCCGACACCTCGCGCAATTGGACGCTTTCAGAAATTCTAGAGGCGACGAAATGGACAGATCAAGTCCATGTTGCAGGTGCTGGCCAGGCGCTAAAAGAGGCGGGACTAGTAGAAATCACCGAGTCCTCATCTCGCACAGTTGCACTTGGTCCAGAAGGACTTAACGCTACAAAAAATGGTTTGTTAGAGGGAAGAATTTGGAATTGGTTACTACAATCCAAAGACTCTGAAAGGAATATGCAAGGTTTGTTCTCTGCCGGTTTTGAACGTCACGAGGCTGGACCTGGGGTTGGACTTCTGAAATCATTAGGAGTTAAGGTCGAATCAGGCTCTTTTGTTTGGCAAGATGAAGAAGAGGTTTCTGCAACAATAGAAAATCGGACTTCATTCATCAATAGTTTAGCAGAAACCGCTCAAGACGCAGATTCTCTTGACGCAACTCTCATCGACCATTTCCAGAATAGGAAGGGCTTGATTGAAATCGAGAATAGCATCACTAGGAATTGGACCTTGACTAAGGATGGTGCCGAATACAATGTTGAGGATTTGGAAGAAGTTGAACAAATTGGTGAGATTACACCTGAACTTCTTCAAGGTGAATCTTGGAGAGATGCTGAATTCAAACCATTCGATGTCAATGCTCCAGCGCCTATTCCTGCCGGAGGCAGACCGCATCCTATGCAAGCGCTGATAGAGCGAATTCGTTCGGTTTTCTTGGAAATGGGCTTCTCAGAAATTGAGGGAGATTATGTTCAATCAGCAGGATGGAATATGGATGCTTTATTCATCCCTCAATCTCACCCTGCAAGAACCATGCAAGATACATTCTATCTGAACAATCCAGAGAAGGTAGAAGTTGCTCCTGAAATGCTCGACCTATGGGCTAAGGTGCATGAGCACGGACATGATACAGGAAGCAAAGGATGGGGGGTTAAATTTGACAAAGAAGAAGCTCAAAAGGGCTTACTAAGGACACATACGACGGTCAATACAATACGTCATATTGCAGAAAACCCACATGTCCCAAGTCGAGTTTTTGGCATCGGCCGTGTATTTAGACAAGAGACAATTGACCGGACTCATCTGCCTGAGTTCCACCAAATCGAGGGTATCATTCACGAACCTGATGCCAATCTTCCAATGCTAATTTCTACTCTCAAAACCTTCTATGCAAAGATGGGATATCCCGATGTTCGTGTACGTCCTGCTTACTTCCCTTACACCGAGCCATCGGTAGAGGTCGAAGTTTACTGGCGTGGTGAATGGCTAGAACTAGGCGGCTCGGGAATTTTCCGGCCAGAAGTCACTGAACCACTTGGTACCGAATGGCCGGTATGTGCGTGGGGAATGGGCCTAGAGCGTCTTGCAATGCTTGTACTAGGATTGGATGATATCAGAGAATTATACCAACCGGATCTCGAGCGTCTTTCAAAGATGCCAATTCTATGATTGGCTATTTTGCTAATCTTAAGAAGAATTTTCGTCACTCTTTTCGACAATATATTGGATTGTTACCTTATCCGTCGTTGTCACATTTTCGCCGCAATTTGCTTCCATCATGATGACTAAATTTTCTTCCAATTCTGTGAACTCCATTGCAAAATGGCCATTTTCATCAATTGCTACATTCAAACTAGATTCATCAATATCAGAATCTGACCAAACAAACTCACAAGTTTCAATCGATGTGTGTGATAGATTCCCACTAAGAATAGCGTCACTACCGTGCTCAATAGTGGTTGCAAAATTATCAAGAATAATTTCAGTAACTCCTTCTTCAGGATATGAAATTGTAAATTCAGTTTCCCAGTTTGTCTCTTGGTTTAGGTAATCTCTTGCTAAAATGCTTAGTGAATGAGTACCCGTATTTAGTCCGGTAATATCGACTACATATTGTCCGTTTTCATCGAGGTAGGTATCTGGTAATTTTGCATTATTCAAAGATACTTCTAGGTATATGTCATCAAGAGATTCGTCATTAACAGATACTGTGATGCTTGTGACCTCGCCTACTAGAAAATCACCAGGTTCTTCTCCGGTTATTGTTGGGGGTTGATCTGAAACATCGGTTTCTACACCAAGAAAGAAAAGCCCTAGCATGACGCTACCAATCATCAAAAAAGCCAATGTCAGGCTTCGGACCTGCTCTTTGTCCATACAACTTCCTCCTATATTGAACGTAAAAAGTCAACTTGCTTTTTTCTTATGTGCACCTAGGATGCACATGTTTTCTAAAAATTCACTCATTTGCTAGATTTTGTAAATCTTCCATGAAGAGGTCTAAATCCCAAGCGGTACCAGTCCAAGCCAATCTCTTTCTGAGCTGTTTATCTAGGACGAAGGTTACTGTTGAATGTCCTATTTCGTAATCCCCTAAAGACTCCTCATGAGGATTAGTTTCCTCGCCATCTGTAGAACCTTCTAGGACGCATGATAGGTAATCTCCATTCGGACGCTCATAGCCTTCATCACACATACAATGAGCACTCGAGCCTTCTCCCATTACCCAGCCGTGGCCATTACAATCAACACCTACTGGAAGCAGAGAAGTGTTTGCTCCTGACTCAACCCAAGCCAGGTGGTCATCGTGAGTAGCGAATTCCTCAAGATAGCCTTCTTCTGATTCTTGCCAACTCCAAGATGTATGGTTCCAATTCATCAATGTCCAGCCTTCGGTGGAGATATTAACTTCTGCAGAATTTCTTGCGCTATTGTCTAAATCAGCGACTGTGTCAGAGACCTGTAATTTTGAATTTAGATAATCCACAACTATTGTCTCGTTGCTTGAATTTAGGAACACTAATCGATTCATAGCACCTTCAGGAGGAGCGCTGGCGGCAATGTGCTCGTCGTCAACAATTACATTCCATGAGGAGTAAACTTCCATCAGAGTACTTGGCCTTTCAGCGGTTAGATGTGTCCAATTATATCCTCTAGATTCAGTCCATTCAGATAGATGTTCTACTGTATCCCTTGCAGGATCAATTGTAACCGATACGAATACAACATCATCACTTGCATCGCCCAGATTTGCTTGAGCCCATGCCATATTTGCTGAAATTGCCAGGCAAATATCAGGGCAACTTGTGTATACAAACGCCACAACAACAACCTTTCCATCTAGGTCAGAGAGTGTGAATTCCTGGCCATTTTGGTCAATCAAAGTAAAATCAGGTGCATCAGGTGGTTCTCGATATTCTATTCCATTGAATTCCATATCGTTGTCATCTTGGCCTAAACACCCAGATAACAAAATCGAAACAAGTAGAATTGCGAATATTTTCCGAAGCATATTCATTCCTCAAGTAGATACAGTATGTCTTCTAGGACCATTTCTGCATTCCAATCAGTGTCTCCCCACCAAACTCTTTGATTGAAATTCTTGTCAACGATGATTGTTCCCGTAGTATGGTCTACCCAGTAACTTAGTGGATGATGCTTGACGGTAACTGCCGAGTCCTCAGACTGTTGTGTATCAACTCCACACCCCTCGTCGTCGACTTCTTCGCCTTCAGGTGTATCAGCACAGAGGTCAAATCCATCAGCTACTCCATCCCCGTCTTGATCAGAATCATAGGTGGTTAATCCAACGTCAAAGTTAATCCATACCGGTTGTAATTCTTCCAAACTTCCTGTGAGGTGTGGCCAATGGAATCCTCGGTCATCCGAGTATTGCTTCAGTACAGTAGAGTTGTCAGTCCATGGGTCTACGGTGATTGATAGGATTGCCACTTCTTCACCATATGCATCTCCCAATTGCTCAGCGACGTAGTGCAAGTTAGCACTTACAATTGGGCATATGTCGGGGCAACGAGTGAATAAGAAAGCGATAACGATGACTTTTCCTTCTAGTTCGCTCAAGGCGTAAGGCTCACCATCTTCATCGAGTAAAACAAAGTCCTCAACAGCTACTGCCGGCTTTATTTCTTCACCGTAAAATGGGCTTTCTTCCTGACCCATACATCCTGCTGTAAGTAGGCCTAGAGTAACAAGAATTACCGATAGTAGGCGCGAGTTGATTCTCATTCTTCTTCTTCCTCCCTTGCTATGTTATTCGAATCTTCTCTGACATTGTTCCTCATTACCCAAATACAGGCTGCGACTACAAATGATATGATTGCACCAATAAGGAATATGTTTTGTAATTCCATCTCATCATTTGTTTCGGAAGGTTCTTGTCCACCTCCAGGCAATGTAAAACCACCTACTGGAGGTCCATTTTCTGTATGGTTATCCAATAGTACGGTTACATTGACGATATGCCATAGTGACCCATTGTTGAAAATCTGTATCTCCAATATTGTAGGCTTGTAGTACTCAGGGTCAAGCCATACTCGACATTCATCATCAGTAGTAAGCGAATTCGAAGGTCCTGTTTCACACTCCCATTCTATTGTGCCATTTTTTCCTTCGGTAGAAAATGTAAGGGTTCGATTCCTATCTACTACATTGTAAAAAATCAAGGTATCATTTTGTTGAACGGAGGCTTCGTCTGGCTGAACTGAATTATTTCTCATTATGAAAGCGAATGTGTTTGCTCCGTGAGCGGATGCAGTTGGAGCCATCAATAACACCGCTGCCATTACCAATGCGATTCTGACGCGCATTAGTTCCACCTCATTCATCAGATGCCTCTACTGACCATAGGGCGGGGTAATCATATCTTGAATCATAATCTTCGTCAAACTGAACGACGTATACACCACTGACCATTTCCGAGATGAAAACGAATCCTCTTGGATCATATTGTAGACCCCAGTCGAATGGAATCATACAAGATGCCCAACAATCAGCCATGTCGTATCCTAGGGTGTTTGTCGGGTCATCTATCCAATCTGGCCCCGCAGGCAAGTAATAACCGAGGGTATGTGAAGGGGCCAGTTGAGTTATTGCCTGAAATCCTCTATCTGGTTCAGGGTAGCCGTTTTCCCAAACTAGCTCATCCCAAATATGGCCGTGGTCGGTAATCCAAACACCCGCATGGTAGTGAGTCCAATAGACGTGACCGCTCAATCCAGTATCTCCATTGTGGGGGCTGAATATGTACCCTCCTGGGATGTAGTGGTGAGGGTGTGTTGACCCATCTGCAAGAGTGCTTTCTCCCGGCAACTTCCACTTGGAAACTAAGAATGGCTTGGTTGGATCAGTTGTGTCGATGGTCCATATGTATCCTGTGTGGTTTGCGTTAGATCCGTATTCTGGAGCGATGTATGTGTAATGCCTCCAATTTTCACTGTAGGTAGCGTCATCTGGTCCAGTTCCACAATGTTCAGGCCAGGTCTCTACAGGGTCATACTCACTGATTCCTGAACAAATCAGATTGTCTTGAGGGACTGCGTAGTGGATGTTGTCATTTCCATCATTTGCGTCCAACCAAACATCAGGGTCCATGTTTGCATGGCCGCCGCCATCAGGTCCGTACCATCCTGCATCATCTGTAGGACAACCAAGCCAGCGACCGGTTTCTGGTGGCCAGGAAATACCAAGTGGGTCTGCAATTTGAGGAGGTTCAGAGACATCAACAAGTCTCAATCCAGCACCCCAATAGGAGACAGCCAACATCTTTTGCTTAGTTATCGGGTGAATGAAGAACACGTTATCATGATTGAAAATAGATCCTCCACAAGTTGTCTGTGGTTCAGGGGTATAGCCACCCCAACGGATGATTTCTCTGCTTGCATTTTGTTGCTCATTGTTGTTTGTGGGATTTAGTCCTTCGAAATCAATCAGAGCATAGAAAATTTGAGTCCCTTTGTAGAACGTTCCACTAGATCCCTCAACCATTTCAGGATAAGGGTCTGCACCGAATAGGAATAGGTGGCAATCATCTTGCCATAGGGCCGTTGGATTTGCAGGTTCCCAATCGCAATAGACATGCAAGTCTTGGTTGTGGAATCCTGCAGGTGGGTTATCCCATTCCGCGACCTTGATTGGACTTGTCTTATCTCCAACATAAATCAGGTCAAGCCGGTTTGCCCCGCTATTAGCATCGTCATCATTTGGAATCGGGTCTAGTTCTGAATTGGTTAATTCGTGATTTACCAAAACCCAATTATTGTCCGAGGTCACTTTGATGTCAATCATTCTGGCTATTTCTGCATAGTAAGTTGATAGTAGTCGAATGTCATTAGGTCGGCTGATATCAAGAATTTCGAATTGGTTGTAGGAAGATACGTATGCGTAGCATCCGCCTGTGCCATCTCCATAAATTTCGCAATCATCTAAGAAATTCCCTTCAATTGCGATTTCTGAATTATCTCCAGGAGTTGGTCCTGTATTCTTGAATTCATCAAAACAAGGCCTTCCAGCCACGTTATCCAATTCCGCTGGTGGTTTGACATTTCCATCACAATTCAGATTGTGATAATCAATAAGTTGAGCATTTGGTGTTGCAAGCCTGTGTGCAAGCAAATCATTGTGTGAGTGATTACCATCTTCGATTTCGGTTACTGGGTCAATCCATTCCCAACTATCTGAATCGTCTGCATCCGGTTCGAATACACCAATGCATCCACTCAGAGGTGCTGCAAGCATAAGGAAAGTCATTAGAATCATGGGGGTCAGAAAACTACGAGTCATGGTCTCACCATTGGCTATGGCTTTGGCGGTATTCGTTCAGCAATTGAATGCAACGGTCCTAAGCGCCCTCTAAGAGAGGGCGTTTTTGGTAACCATATTCGTCTGATTACGTTTCTAGAGGGATACCATACGGTGCATCAATATCGAGTTGCACGATGTACAATCCAGTTGTAATGCAGGAAAGATAGGTGTATCCTTCATGGTATTCTGCAGCCCATAGGAAAGGTGTCCATCCGAAGTCGTAGTATGAACTGTCAAGAGGAACTCCATCTTGACCGTGAGGTAAGTGATAACCGATGGTAGCTTCCATATGAGCCACGGAACGATTCTTTCCTTCTTCTAGTCCTAAAACCATCAGAGTTTCAATATCTACAACCCACAATCCTGCGTGGTAACTTGAGAGGTATATTCGTCCATCCCAAGCACCCCCGTGGCTATGGTCTGGCATATTTGGTAGACCCGTTTGGAAGATTTCATGGTCAGCATTGTGAGGGCTGAAGAGTAACCATTCTTCTCCAGATGGGATGAAATGATCATCAGCAAAAGGAATCTCATATCCATGAATTAACTTCGGTAAGAAGGTGACTTTTCCGTTCAATACTTCGTAATCTGTGGTGTCCAGCAAATACCCCATGCCGGTTCCAATCTCAGTCGAAAGCACCTCGGTCGCTAGGAAGGTCATGTGCATTTTTCCAGCAGGATAACCTAGGTGACTTGCATCAACCATCTTGTCAATCGGTTCTGCGTAGTGGATGTAGGAGGCGCGACCACCATTTTCATTGCTGGTGCAACCACAATCCATCTCTCCGTCTCCATCAAGATCGGCAAATTCCATCCAAGCCCCAACTTCAGGTGCTCTCCATGTGCAACCGGCTTGAGTTCCACCGGACATACGACATAGCGAACCGTGCCAGAGATATTGTTCTGGACTATTTTGGGGGTGAGGGACATCGCTAACATCGAAGAGCCTCAGGCCAGCTTCCCAGTACGCTCCATAGACGTAGGTTCGGCCATAGCGCGGGTCGCTCTGGTCCTCACCAGGCCAAGTCTGAACGGTCATATCGTGAATGTAGATCCAACCTCCAAGGGTAGTTTCCCAACTTACTTCTGCTTCGCCAACCTTGACTATTCTAGGTAAGTCGCCCCAAAGTCCGAAGTTAAGATGGGCGATGGTAATTCCACCACAGGCATCTCCCTGGCCAACGTCACATGCTTCATAGTCTGGATTAGCCACGAAAATGTACCACTCTCCATCTATCATGTGAGTGTAGAGATTATGAGGTCCACTTGGATGATCAGCATCATACCAAGCATCGACAAAGGTAGGGTCGGTCTTGTCGGTGACATCGACTAAAGTCACGGTAACTTGAGCAGGGTCTCCCCACTGGCCAACATTAGGGTCAGCATTACCTGCATCTACCAATTGATTCTGAACAATAATGTATTCTCGACCATTATATTCTAGATATTTCACATCCAGGACTTGGGTATTTGGATCGATATATACACCTGTTACAGTAGTATTTGCAGGATTTGTAACATCGACAATATGCATTTCGGACCATCCGGCAAGATAGGCATAGGTTCTGCCATCTGGAGAATCGGCTACTTGCACTTCGGCATTCCCTGGAGCCGTTAATGGGTTGAATGAAACAGGTTGGATATTGTCTGTATAGAAGATGTGTTGACTCGCGTTTCTGTGATCATGCCCCTCATCATATTGAATCAATGGATCAATCATTGAAGACGGACCATCCGAGGTCAAAGATTCTCCATCTTCGAGCATCATTATCGCCGCTCCTCCAATTAGAAGAGTAACCGCTAATCCACCTGCGATAAGCAGCCGCTGGGTGTCCATCATTCGCCCGAAGGTCCGAGTCATGTTGAAGTCTTTGCCGCAGTACGGAGAGTCGTGAAGCGTACTGGCTGGTTGCTTGTAGTGGTGACATTGAGCATTCTAGTAAGCTCATCTGTAACTGCTCATGACCAAAAGGAGTACACAGTAATCCTTGGCTCGGAAGGCGCCAGACCTTCATCGATTGATGCTGGCATACTCGTCGAAACCGATTCAATTTTCTTTCGCAATCATGATTCTAGAGAAAATGCCACTCACAGAATTCTAATCGATGCTGACTCTGATGGTTCATTCGATTCTATAGATGATATCTACACTGATTGGATGTATACTTCATGCGAATTAAATGAGACCGGCCATAAGGTCGACGAGAGTTGTAACACCTCTGCAACCGTTCTTTTGGCTCCTGAAAATGGCCTACTCCCTGGAAACATATCAATGATTCATCAGGTCAAGTATTACGAACAAGTAACAAATACTCCATTTTATGCTGTATTCTCAATTGACGACCATAGTCAACAAAACACACTCGGCTCACAAGGGCCGCATACCCATACTGAACCACAGGACTCAGAATCTCTATTGAGAGGTATTGTGGTGATTACAGCAGGAGTTTCCATCTTTCTCGTCTCGCTATTGATTTCTCCTCGAAGCAACGACTGAGGCTTACTTTCTAACGGTCGAACTCAAGAACCCCTGCTTGGTCGGCAGGCTCACGGGGCGCTTAGCTCAGCTTGGAAGAGCACCTGGTTTGCAACCAGGGGGCCGGGGGTTCAAATCCCCCAGCGTCCACCACTTTAGCGGCATTATTGTCGAAAAGTACGATCAATCCATTTTTCTCGCTTTCTTAACAAGAGCGACTATTTCCTTTCTGGCTTCATCGCTGTCAATTGCCTGATTCTCAAATGCAATTCTAATTGGCCTAGATCCGTCGTTAGTCATTGCAGACATTTCAAATCCATATCTATCTATACCGGTCATTGTAGCCTCAGAGGTATCGATGGCTTTACTCATCTTCTGACAAATAATAATCATGGCATCCTCGTGATCATCATTCATGTGTTCTATGATGTCGTCAGAATAAGCATTCAAAGGATCCGGTTCAGCCCCACCCCAATCATCACCTTCAATCCAAGACATTCTTCCAAAGCCCCCGATATATCGAACAGATGTGACCGACAAACGGAAGAAATGAAAATCACCAAAATCAGCGTAGAACTTTGCGCTTTCGTGTCTTGATATGAATATCTCTTTCATGCGTGAACGTTCTTCATCAGGCACCTTGGAACAATTCCCAATTAGAGTTACTCTGCCCAAGGCTAATGGGTTATCGTCACCTCCTTCAGCTATCAACAGTGAAGACTTAGAATCCCTCATCAGATTTTTTGTATGTTCGGCCAATCCACTGATCAGAAAGATTGGGTCTCCGTCATCCAATGCATATGTGACAAAAGATCCGTATGGAAAACCACCTTCATCTGCTGAGATAGTGCATAACGTGGCGGTTCCTATTCTTTCAGCCAATGTCCTAGCCTGTTCAGCATGAGTTGGAGTAGCAACATTAGCGTCATACAACAACTCCTGCCGCTGCGGAGAGCTCCCTTTGGGTAGTTGATGTCTCGGCGTCGAATTATTTTTCTCAGACACTATGCTTCCCCCAGAATCATCTGACTGAATTTCTGCAATGTTTCCTCAATCCAATCTTCACATTCAGTAGTATCTTCATAGTCTACATCACAATCTATGCGTTCGTTAATACGATTACCACCCTTTTCCTCTAACACTCTATCCCATTCTTTTCCTGATTCACAGAAAAATTCGTAACTAGTATCTCCCAAGGCTAGAACCGCGAAATTAACGCCATCCATACTATTGTCATCACAATCACATGATGCCTGATACAGGTCTTCTGCATTCATCGGCTGTTCGCCCTCTCCCCAAGTGCTACAACAAATCAGAAGGAATTCTGAATCCGATAACTCATCTACGGAAATATCATCCATATCCATTACCCTAGACTTCAAATTCATTTTTTTGGCTAATATGCCCGCATCATCTGCTAACGCCTCCGCATTACCGGTTTCACTTCCATAAACTATCAATATCTCTTTTTCTTCACTCATAATATCACTGTCCTATTTGTTTTTTTTTCGTTAATTTCGTCTTTAATAATTATACGAATGTAATTTGGATGCATGTTCACTATTTCTGAAGTCACATTGAAAACTTCAGCAATATTCTTTGTGGTTAGAACTTCTTGAGGCGTTCCATCTGCAATAATTCTTCCCTCATGTAAAAGGAGTATTCTATCTGAGAACCGAGCAGCTATGTTGATGTCATGTATTGCAATTAACGCGGACTTAGGAGATTCTGGAACAGAAATTAATTCCTTGATTCGCTTCATTATTTCAATCTGATTCTTCAGGTCTAGATCACTAGTAGGTTCATCGAAAAGGTATACTGCTGGGTCTTGTGCTACAGCTTTGGCTATTATTACTCGCTGTCTTTCACCGCCTGATAATTGATCAAATCTCCTGAATGCGAATTCTTCAAGATTTAGATACCTCAATGTTTTACTGACTTTTTCTCTATCTTCGCCTGCTATCATCCATTGGATGTGTGGTCGGCGACCCAGTAATACGACGTCGAATACATCCATCGAGAAGTTACTACGTATCGATTGTGGTACGTATGAGATATGTTTTGAGAGTTCTATTAAATCCACATCCGAGAGTTCCTCGCCAAATATTGAAATTTCGCCGGAATCGGGTTTTAAAATTCTATTAAGACATTTCAAAAGAGTGGATTTACCGGCGCCATTTATTCCAATAATTGATACTAATTCATTTTCTTTAAGATTGAGATTGAGGTCTTTTAGAACGTGATTATTGCCCCAACTAAAATTCAAATTAGTAACGTCAATAATTTCCTTCATTTTTTACCCCCCCTATTTGCTAATAACAAATACATGAAGAAAGGCCCACCAATTATTGAGAGCATTATTCCCACTGGAATTACTATCGGAGCAAACAAAGTCCTCCCCAATGTATCTGCAAAAACCATCAAAAAAGCTCCAAAAATCGCTGAACAAGGGATCAGTTTCCTGTAGTCATTACCGATAATTAGACGACTCATGTGAGGCGCGGCGAGCCCCACGAATCCAATTAGTCCAGTAAATGCAATTACTACTGATGTCATGAATGCCGAGAGAATCAGCATATTTCTCCTGGTTTCTGCCGGATTAACTCCGGTCGAAATAGCAAATTCATCGCCCCCAATTGATAATGCATTCAGATCCCATGACCACTTCATTGCTGTTGGCATAAGTCCCAAGACCGCAATTGATATTGCAAGAACTTGAATCAAATCAGGCCTTGAAAGACTTCCAAAAGACCAATGGGCCAATTGGGATAATTGAGCATCCGTTGCAAAATATTGCATGGTAGAAACAACCGCTCCTGAAATGAATGTAATAGCTATGCCAACTAAGATGTATGATTCAGCCGAAATCGATCTCAAACTTCCTAATTGAATAATAATCGCGACTACAATTAATGAGAAAAAGAAAGCATTGGCAACTATTGCAAGATTCGAATAGGGTAGTACCGAAACCCCGAGAACTATAGCAAATGCTGCTCCGAGTGCAGCTCCTGATGCAACGCCCAGAGTTAATGGCGAAACGAGAGGGTTTCCGAGACAACCCTGCATCAATGAACCTGCAACAGCCAAAGCCGCTCCGCCAATTATGGCCATCAATATTCTAGGAAATCTCAATTTCCAAATAATATCCGATTGTAATTCAGTCGCTGCCTCTAATCCCAAGATTATATTGATGGTAGACATCATATCCAAATTAGATGATGAACCCTGGCCCATAGCAAAGAGGGATAAAAAGACGGTTATAATTCCGAGAATCAAGACCATAAGAAATTGAGTCTTTCCATTCTCAATGTGCTTTTCAGATATAGAGTCCATATTACACCCTTTCAAATTCACAAACAAATTTCCCAACCCTGTCAATGTCGTGATATTTGATGAAATAATTGTCCAAATAATATTCCGTATCGATATCCTCGAATAAACTCGGATGTAGTAATTTTGCAAGAGTGGGTAGCCCATGAATCATCATAGGTCCGGCGAACTCTCCAGACATGATCACCATACTACCGGATTGCACCGCTTTGACTTCATCAAATCCCGGCCTTTCAGCTATAAAATTCATGTGAGTCTGGCAATCATTTCCTTCATCAAAAGCATTGAATCCTATGTCAAAGGTTATCCCATCGAACATAAGAACATCCGGATTGCCATCAAGGATTGCCTCCATATCGACGTGTGTGGTATGTCCCGGCAGATCGGCAAAAATATTCTTACCACCCGCCTTTTGTATCAAATCTGTCCATTGCGAAGTACCGGTAAGTACTACCGGGTCACGTGTTAGCGAAGCATGATGTTCCATTACCACCGTTGGCCTGGAGGTTTCTGAAATCCGACCAATCCTATCTTCAACTAGGGATTCAATTTCATCAAATTCCACGAATAGATCATCTGCCTCCTTCTCCTTGGAGAATAGTTTAGCAATCACATTAATTTCATACCTCAAATTGTCGTACTTGTAGAAATCTAGAGCTAGAACCCTGATTCCAACCGGCTCTAGTTTTTCTCGGATAGCGTTGGTATCCACCATACCATTTGTTGCGAATACAATGTATACTTCTGGTCGAGCATCTAACAAAGCCTCAAAATCAATTTCTGAATGTGCTGACTGTTGTATAATTGGCGTGTCAATAAATTCGGGCCAAAGTGAACTATCGGAAAAATCCCCAGATATTCCTACTATCACATCTGATTCTACATCAAGCATCCTTATGACTGTAGCAGCATAAGTATTCGTTATTGCCACCCTAGTAGGAGATTCCGCGAAGCTATGTTCGACTCCATTGGAATCAATGACAATAATCGCTCCCCTATCGGCGTCGTTTTCTTCTTGAACAGAATATTGGTAAACGCCAAATGAACAAAATAGTATTAACGCCGCTTGGAACACGGCTAATTTTGATATATTCATAGGCACCAAATCCATTCAAAATGACTCTAAAGTTATTCAATATATTTTCTGGTTCTCAAACCAAAAATCATTAACCCCACCAAACAAATCGTTGAAATCAATAAATATTCTGAGGAACCCCAGTCTTCAGATTCTTCAACTGTGATAAAAATGGAATCTGAATATTCTGATATTTTGCCATAAACCATACTATTTACTCTGATACGATTTTGTCCAATATCCAAGTCTTCCAAAGTTATTTCATTTTCTTGACCCTTGTATACCTCTAAGGTATTTCCAGATTCATCTTCGACAATTACTGAGTACCAATCAGAATCTTCTATTGGTGTCCAATTTATTGTAATTGAATTACCTTCTTCTATTGTTCTTTCCGGAGAATATACAATTGGCTTTGGAGGAATAAAATTAACGCTGAGAACTAAACTTGCACCATCAATCATGTAACCATCCATTACAGCTCTTAACACATATGTGTATTCGCCATCCTCTCTATTTAGTACTTCAAAAGAGACCTCTTCTCCCTCGAAAATTATCTCTCCATTTTCTACTAATTGATAGTTGGACGAACCTGCATAATCCCCCCACTCAATTAGATAATCATTCGTATTAATTTCAGCTTCTTGGGTAATGAACTGAGGAGTTGTTGGAGCATCATAAGACAATAATTCGTACTCGACCTTATCTGAATGGGATCCGGATAAACGATCTACTATCTTCACCCAATTCCTAACTGTCTCATTATACCATAATTCCCATGAAATAACCTGATCATTATTGTCTGTAATTTTGATATATTTTGTGGAGAAATTACCGGCAGGAGTTGCTATCTGCACATCATCCTCTATAGTTACAATATTGTAAGTATCAGCGTACCCGTCAGGATGACCCGGGACCCCTATCACATTTGTTCGATTGAAGTGCAGACTCAAATCCGATGAAGCTACGAGAGGATTAACGGAGTCACCATTATTATCTGTAAAGTCCCACCCTAATGTGCCTTCTTGGAAGTAGGATGAGGAAGTAGGGTCGTCGACCCAGTAGGTGTGAACATTGAGAAGATTTTCACTATCAACCCATCTAAACGACCTTTCTTCTGGGAGCTGATAATCCCCACTAAGTCTGAGTAAGAAAGAGTCCCTTTCCACCCCAAAAGCATCTTCAATTAATTCAGACCCAATCATGGTCATTGTGACATTTCTGATTGTTCCACTTGGTGCATAAGATACTCGATAATCCCAAGTCATGCCCACATTCCATTTATCATCATTCGATTGAGAGGGTAGGAAAATTATTCTTAGTGAGTTAATATTTTCAGTAGATCCGTTTGAATTATTGGCGACTACATTGAAATCAATCATTCCTGCATCCTCAGGTTCGAAAGTTAGTGATTTTGAGTAGCCTCTGTAAATCAGATTCTCTTCATAAATATCCCCTGCATAAACAGAAAAATAATCAGTAAACTCAGAACCTTCCCATCTCAGTTCTAAGGGAGATAAAGGCATAGTCTGCATAGGGGTGGAAAAGCTAACATTTCCTGGTAGATTGACCTCGATTTCAAGAGATTTATTCAACCAGCCTTCGCCAATAGTGATTATCTCTTGAATCGGTTCAGAAACTTGATTCCCAGATTGGTGAAATGTCAATGTCTGTTGACTTCCAACCTCTAAGCTCTGGAGCAGATAGAAACCATCGGAATTAGTTAGAGTGGCTTTTGCCCCATTGCTTACTGTAATCCCTTCAATTGGAGCGCCCACAACATTGGTAATGAAACCATATCGACTGTTCATTCCGTGATTGAAATCAAAATCATTCAAGTGTGGATATTTATCCCCCGAATTAGATCCTCTTTCCAATTTGAAATGCACATATTGGGTTGAGTGGTCAATGTCGCCATAGTAAGCACGCATTGAGTAATATTCACCCGTTTTGTAAGGGCCAAACTCGGTACGGCCGTCATCTAAGGAATGCGTTTCACTTGTTTGTACCAATTCAACCGACGTCATTGGCGAACTTTGTGCCATTTCTCCATTTTCATCAAATACCTCTGCCGTTATCCAGTTATGTCCGACATACCAGTCAAGTTCGATATCGCCAGAAAAGAATATGGTGCGATATGCCACGGTGTGCCCATCATTCATGAAATAGGCTCGAACTATATGTTCTCCTGGAGTAATTCCTGAGTACTCATAGTAACCGTTTTGAGACCAACCAGAAGCCATCGAATCGACTTTAATTGAAGTAGTATTTGCCAACTGTCCGTCTGCTGTATAGATGTGACCAGAAAGTGTGTAAGTCACATCTTCATGGTTATCTGCAGATGCGATATTCAGAGGTACAGTTATTGATAGCATGAATATCGAAAATAAAAATATTCCCGAACTCATATCGGAGAGGGCAATTCGGTAGTTCTCCATACTGTCGGACATTTTCATTTCCTGCGGACAGAGAGCGGTATTTCAAAATTTAGGGAGCCCTAAACTTATGAAGAATAGCCTCACAACATACAACATGGACTTGTCATCAGACCGAGTACTTACTCTGGTTGGTGTTGTTTCCGCCATTGTTTTGTTATCTAGTTTGACGTATGAGTTTCTTCTTCATGATGAGGAAGAGGTGGCCTTTGTAATAGATGATTCAAGATTGATGGAGGATATCAATAGTATAGCATCATTTGGACCGAGGGTTGCTGGTTCAATGGAAGAGTCGCTTGCTTCGGACTACATCAGTCAGCGTTTCACGGAAATAGGCTTAGAGAATGTCAAAGTTGAGGAATTTCAAGTGACAGGAGCATGGTTTGTTGACGCGGAACCAGAAGATCATCAAATTTTGATGCATGCACAATTGGAGCAAGGCGTTCAAAATGCCCCAGGATTGCCAGATGGTACGGCTGGCGCGGCGCGGGTCGCAATTGACGAAACAGGGGACTTGAATCACGTTGAGAGTTTCACTTACATGGGATATTCGGGTTCAATTCACAAGCACGATAACATGCTCACCTTCATCGGTAACGGATCTGGTGAGGATTTTGAAAACATTGGCGATATGACCGACCTTGCTGTAATGATTAACTATGACAATAGCCGTAGTCTCGCTGATATCTACAAAGATGCCATTGATAGAAACGCAGGCGTTGTAATGATCTACACCGAGGGAGTCGAAACACCGCCCTTCCGCTCCGTAACGGTCCAAGAAAACGGTGCAACTGTTCCGTTTCCTGATGCCTATGAGGGTCAATACGCTGATGCATTGATTCCTTACATCTACATCGCTGAAAGTGTTGCTTTGAAGTTCCATGATTACATCGAACAGGCTGCAAGCGATCCCACATTGTATGCCTCTCTGGACGGATTTTGGGAAGGAAACAACGTGGGGACTAGAAGCGTAAAAGTCGTGACGGGGGAAATTCCTGGCCACGGGGAAGGGGAGATATTGGTTGGCGCGCATCATGATTCCGTATACATCAGTCCTGGCGCCGTGGACAACGCCGTCGGTGTCGCCCAACTTCTCGAGGTCGCCACTCAATTGAGTGAACTAAATCTTGAGTCAACCGTCACCTTCGCCACATGGGGCGGTGAAGAGCTAGGATTGTTGGGGAGTCAAGCCTATATCCAATCGTATAAGGAAGAAGTTGATGACCTCGACTTGTACATTAACCTTGACTCAACTAACCTCAATCCCTCAATAGGACTAGGAACGCTTGGCATTGAAACCTCAGAGCAACATCTTATCGAGTCAATTTCCAAGATTCAACGTACGGTGTTGGGACATGAAGCGTGGGAGGATTATGACACCAACCTTCAACTGAACAATCTCGATGGAAACAGCGACCACCGTTCGTTCAATCAATACGGGACGCCTACAATCGGGTTTTATGGGTGGGAATACGAACAATACCACCGTACAACCGATGTTCCAGATGTGGTTCATCAGGAAGGATTAGCGTTGACAGTGGAAATCGTTCTCCAAATCCTTGTTGCTCAGGGAGGTCATGAGAGCATTGAGGAACCACTCGTCCAAATTTCAGGATTGGAAGGCGAATCTGAATCTTGGGTCTTTCCATTTGTTCTCGCATTGCTCGCAGGCCTTGCTACTGGAATTGGTGGTCTGATCGTGTTTCTTGTAAAAGAAATCAGTCAGGAAATGATGGCATTTTTACTTGCTATGGCTGCTGGCGTGATGCTCTTGGTTTCGGTGCTTGATTTGTGGTTCGGCCAAGCTATGGAGAATGGTTTCCTCCCCATCACGCTCTCGTTTGGTGTGGGCTTAGGCATCGTTTATGCCGTGAGCATGTACACCAACAAGGGCGAGGATCTTTCCGCCATGTCTAAGGAGCGGAAATTGTACAAATCTGGCATTCTTACAGCTATCGCCCTTGCAATTCACAATTTCCCCGAAGGTTTGGCCATGGGAGTGGCTGTTCTCGAATCAGCTCAGTATGGTATCGTGCTCATGGCGGCAATCGCGCTTCACAACATCCCAGAAGGCATTGCGGTGGCTGCACCAATACAAGCAGGCGGAGGTGGTCGTCTGAAAGCGACGCTTATCGCAATGGCTACTGGCTTTACAGAACCACTTGGGGCCTTATTCGCCTTGTTAATTCTTGGACCGATTTTAACACCATTCATGGTGGGCTGCTCACTTGCGTTTGTCGGAGGAATCATGACAGTGGTGGCATACAACGAGTTGATTCCTCAAGCGATGGAACAAAACCGCCCGAAACATCTGCTCGTTGGTGCAATCTTTGGAGCTGCTGTAATGCAGCTAAGCCTACTTCTTCTTGGATGATAAAATGGTGAATCCGACGCAAAAATTGACCAATACCAGACCTAAATTTTGCATTTTTATTCTCTTCATGATACTAATTTGGAGCGTTTCTCCCCTTAAGTCCATTCAGATCGAATCCGAAGGCTTCGATGAGGATTCAAAATTCTTGGCGTATGAAAAAGATGACGACGACGATGAGGATGATGACGACGACGATGAGGATGATGACGATGACGAGGATGACGAAGACGAGGATGAAGACGACGACGATGACGAGGATGACGAAGACGAGGATGAAGACGACGACGATGAGGATGAAGACGACGACGACGAGGATGATGA
>DAPQ01000058.1:50458-50820 GCA_002502175.1 Euryarchaeota archaeon UBA19
CGACGAGGATGATGACGACGACGAAGACAATTCCCAAAATGAGAATAATTCAGGTGATAATTCAGTAATCGAAAATGAGGATTCAAACCAGTCCTCAGGAGACGAATCCAATGGGCAAGATGAAAATGAATCAGGTCCATCGGATAGTGAAGATATAGAAAACTCTAGCACACCATCAAACAATTCCTCCTCTCCTGATGGAAATGGTAATTTTGATGATCTCGATGAAGATGACGACGATGAGGATGATGACGACGACGATGATGATGACGACGATGAGGATGATGACGACGACGATGATGATGACGACGACGACGAGGAGGATGACGACGACGATGAGGATGAGGAGGACGACGATGAGG
>DAPQ01000050.1:0-11875 GCA_002502175.1 Euryarchaeota archaeon UBA19
AATGCGAGGTGCTGAACGGGATTTAATCAGAAATTTACCAGCATTGACGAAATATTTCGATGTTACAATGGCAACTTTAGAATCCTCAAGAGAACTCAAGCAGTGTTGCAGAGAAAACGCAATTCCTCTACTCAAGCCAAAGATTCCATGGCAAAAAAAATCTGGAACATTGTCTAAAGTATGGAACACCGACCTAAGGAATTCAACAAAGGCTTGGAAAGGGATTGCTGGGCTAAATGAAGCCCTAGCAAGTGCCGATGCGGTTCACCTCGTAAGCGGAGATGGTTCACTTGGATTGATTCGACTTGTACCGAAGAAAACCCCATTCCATCTACACATGCTAGAGCCTCATCGCGGTCTATACGAAGATGTTCTTCATCTTGGAGTAGATGGTAAACCAAAGCGTAATCTATCAATCACTAGATTTGCTCTCTCCAAGGCTAGACGTGATGATCGGAAGGTAATTTCAGCTTTCTTGAAACGTCCAAACTCAAGAATAAACGGCAATTCGAGTTACAGTGCTGAAAGAATTCAGACCGTTTACGGTTGTGATGCTGGATTTATTCATCCAAGTGTGGATTTTTCAGAATTCACTATAGAAGCGACTGAAGAAGAAAATCAAGCATGGATTGAATTTGATGAATTGCCGGACCCGCCCTGGGTGACCACCATCGGTCATGCTGGCTGGGTAAAGGGAGGTTGGGAAACTATCTCGATGTTGGCAGGAAGCGGGTTCGGTCTAGTTTTGGTAGGAGGAGGAGTATTCGAAGAAGTAGAGGGCCTTCACGACCATGCTAATGCTAGAGGTGTCAAATTATGGACTCCGCCACGTCTTTCCAACTTACAATTGACTGGATTAATGAGACGTTCTGTAGCGATTGTAAGCATGGCTCACGGCGAGCCTTTCGGACTTACCCCAATCGAAGCATTTGCTGTAGGAACTCCAGCCCTCTTTGTAGACGAAGGAGGATTCCAAGATACATTAGAAGATGGAGTCAATGGTAGACTTCTTCCTCGTGACGATCCAATGGCTTGGCAAGAGGCTCTAAATGAGGCATTGGATACAGATGTGAAAAAGAAATGGGCTGAGGCTGGAAGGCAGAAAATCGCAGAATTAGACCTCTCCCCTGATGCACATGCTAGGCGTATCTTTGAGGTCTTTCAAGAACTCAATAATTCCTAGACTAAACTCAAACGAGAGAACGAACCGTTCATACCGTAGGTAGGAACGCGCTTTCAGCATGGTCGATGATGAGTCGATGAATAACAACGAACGAGCCAGCCAACTTGCAGTCGCTGTCGGAATGCTACTTTTCGCTTCGGTAATTTTCGGAAGTGGAGTACTGGGGGACTCAGGAGAAGATAGGCTATCAGATGAAAATGAGCGCGGCGATGATATCGATTCTAACGCAGCAAGTGATCGTGAAGAAGATAACCGACTTAGAAACGATAGGATGGACGAAGATATCCGCGAAGATATGGCTAGTCTAGAAATAGCCTGTGATGGCGGTGAAGGCGACATTGAGGCATGTGAAGAGATGAGGGGCATGATGCTTGAAAACAGAATCAGGGTTGATGACCCTGACATGCGAGAAATGGATCAGCGACGCGGTCAAGAAGACCAAGATATGCGAGGTCCGATTCAGATGCAAGTTCCCCCAGAAATCCTAGTCGAAATGGCAGAAATGTGGTGTCACAACAATGTATACTCGACATTCTGGGAGAATATAGGAGATGTTCACGAGGGTGAAGAAGGGTTCGAAATTGTCACCTATGATGAAAATGATAACATGGAAACTACATTCATCAGTCACGCTGCAATGTCTCAGTTACTGATGGGACTTGAGCCTCTAGTGGATTCCTGTTCAGATATGATGTTGAGGCAAATGGGGGTGCCCATTCATCACCATGAGCATGAGGATGATTGGGGCGAAAACGATTGGTGTGAGGAACTCGCGGAATCGGATGACTGCAATTGGACAGAAGACGATTCAGATGACGAATCGGGGGAGTTTGAAGAAGAAGAATCGAACACGCCTGATGAGGATGAGCCACGAGACTAATCCGCAGAAATTCGTTCGACCTTAGGGCCGAATCTGAATGCCGCAACCATTGCGGCTAGGCCAAAGATAAGTAGCATTACAGAAAGCCATTCGTTAACAACTACTGAATCATCAAATTCAGGCCAAAATGGTAGGATATCCATCGTTGATTCACCAAGGGTCATCTTTGCCCCTATGGAGCCCAAAACAGTGATGCTTGCAAGTGTCCCAATAGCTGAAATAACTTGCAATAATGAAAGTCTAGAATCATTCCAAACCCCTGGGCCAAATCTCCAACGACCGATTACCATTGAAGCAAGGAATCCGGTTGTTAATCCAGTAAATAGGAATTTATTGTAGCTCATTGCATCGCTAGCTGGATCAGACATCGCCATTGTGCCAGAAAGAACTGCGATAGGAAGTAGAGGAAGTGCTGCAATTGCAGCAATGTAAGATGCAGTATCAAGATGAGACCGAGCGTCCTTCGCCCCAACAAAGTAATTTGAGATCCAAGCGGCTATGGCGCATAGACAAGCGAGGGTTGCAATGCCTGTAGTTAGACCCACTACCAGATGATGTAAGGTCTGAGAGAACATTACTCATCACCTCCGTAATCTGGATCGTCAACCCATTCTTCATCGACCGGGTCCCAAAGTAAACCTGGGTGTTCATCGTACTTCAGAAGACGCGCTCTATATGCCGTATCTTCATCCAATGTTGACTCCTCGACTACTGGTTCGACTGGTGTCTCCTCGGCTGCCTCCACTTCTTCTGTTTGATCCAATTCATGCTTTCTTCTGGCTGGTTGTAACAGTCCTTGAAGGCTTACCATAAGTGCGATTATCATGAATGCCCCTGCAAATCCTTGAGCCCTAGCACCCATCAAACTACCATCGAATTCAGGCGGAATGGTTCCCATCGTCAGCCAAGGCTGAACCACATCAAATTCACCATTCGAGGTAGTTACACGATAGACAATTCTTCCGTCACCCATTGTCGCAGGCAAGTGCACCAACCATTCATCTTCCATTCCTGCCTCGACAGTTGCAGGATGAGAAATTGATTCTCCTTCCAATTTCCATTCAACAGAAATTTCTGTGGTATTTTGAGTTAGCACTCTAACCGGAGATGTGTCGCCCGTAACTCGGTAATTTGGCGCACTCCAATCGAGAGCAAAGCCAGGTAGGTTAGCAGGAACCGGATCGATTGAAATCGAGTGAGGTTCAGATACTCCAAGATAGGCAAGGCCTTCGTATCCAGCTCCATGATGAATTGCTACGATTAGATCTCCATCGCCGACTTGTTCGGGTGCTGTAAGAACCCAAGTTAGGCTAACTACACCATTTGTTGGAACGATTACTTCGACATAGTTTACAGTCGTCCCGGATGGATCCTGAATAATATTCCAACCATGATCTTCAGGATTGTCTCCATTTCCATTGGTCGAAGATAGAAGGAAGACACCTAGGATTCTCGAATGTGAAATCAAATCTATCTCAATTGTTGTATCCAACTGGTAGGCAGTTCCTGTGAACGCAGTATTTCCTGATGTAATCGAAATCGTTGCTGTGGAAGGGGCGCTTAGTGAAGGGTCTCCGTGGCAAGAACCTCCACAAACAAAGTCTCTGTTTCCATCGCCTTTACCGCCAGGATTTGCGACAGAACCTTGTGTTGCAATTAGCATTAGAGTAATTGTAGCAAGAGCTAGAATTCTACCACGCATCAGGCATCCCTCCTTCGACCGAACACGGTTATTCCAATACTCGCTAGACCAACCAGTAGCATGATTATCGTCACCGGTAAGGACATTGCAGAAATTGAACCAGTAGGTTCGATATCTATGGAATTAGGGGCTTCAGAAGCATCAACACTAGCGGTATTATCCATCTCAAAGAGCCACAAAACCTCGAGGCCGCCAATCTCTGCGGTTACTGCATAATAGAGGTTAGAAGCAACCGGAGCAGTCTCACTCCAAGATAACTCCGTAGTCTCTCCAACCGCTTCTAAGTCGGTGACTAATGCTTCTCCATTAGCACCATGTCCTGATGAGGTGAATGGACTGCTTGAACGATAAATTCGGAAATTAGTTTCGCCTTCTGTCCATTCCCAAGATAATTCCACTTCACTACCAGAAAGCGTCGCAGAAAGGCCACTTACCGTAATCACCTCTCCGAAGGTGATGTATGACACACTCATACCAGTCTCTCCCATATCATCGACTACGGTTAGCATTACAGAATGAGAGCCGGCTCCCAACTGCACATTGACTACCTCGCCGGTTAAACTGACTCCATTTACATCCCACATGTGATGGATAATATCTCCATCTAGATCTGTTGACATTGAAGCATCGAGGGTGATAAATGCTCCAGCGACAGGTGGTTCAGGAGAAGTGGATATCATCGCGGTGGGTGGAACATTAGCAATTTCGATTTCTACTTCTGAAATTGTCGATAGCCCCCACGGGTCACTCGCTGTAACAGTCGCAATCCACGTTTGTCCCGGTTCTAGCCTATCTGCAGGTATTGCTAGAATATCTTCAAGGTCCGGAACGGAGAATCCATTACGAGCCCAAGAAACATGGAAAGAGACTGGTTCTCCATCTAGGTCTGTAGCCGAAGCATAAACCACCAATGATTCTAGGGAATTGGCAGGTAATGTTGGAAGAGAAGGCATTTCACTTGCTTCTCCTGTAAATCCAGCATCACCATTTCCAAGATATACCTGCATGTTACCCGGAGCTCCATTCTCAATCTGTCTTGAGGTGGTTTTCATCGAGGTTCCCAAGTCGTCTCCGTCACCAGGGACAACTTGCACAGACCAACTCTGATCTCTGACAGTCTCAGAGGCTGGGATTTCAGTCATACCGTCATATTCTCTTACCCATTCACCATCAACCCACCAACGAATTTGGCTGTTCATTTCTGAATCTCCATCGACGTCACTTTGTTCCCACGAGACACTGAGATTCATCGAAGTAGTTAATTTCCCAGAAGGGAACATCTCAATCGAGGTTACTTTAGGAGGGGTATTGAGAATTATCAAATCCTCACTTTCTACCCAATTAGACCACAATAAGCCATCACTGACCCTTGCTTTGGCGGTCCAAGTTTCTCCCTTGGAAGTTGATTCGGATAGAACAGCAGTTAGATCGTTGTAAGCAGAAACTTGGACTCCGTCTCTAAACCAACGAATCTCTGTAGATTGAACTGTATCACCGTCTGGGTCAGTCCATCCTACGTTAACCTGTAATGCATCATCAGTACGAGCATTACCAACCGGAGAGACGTAAACTGTGGCAATAGGTGGGTTATTCGAGGAACCGATTACCACAACCCCTGTGTATACGATTTCACCAAACTCGTCACCATCATGAGGTTTGACTGAGGCTTCCCATTGATCTCCACTACGAATCATCAAAGGAGAGACGCTATCCTCGTCATCTAATTCAGGTATTCTAGCCCCATCGAGATACCAGCGAATTTCTGTTCCTTGTTGAGGTTCACCATCTAAATCGAAGTAATCGTAGTCTAATTCTAGTTCATCGGTGTCAAGAGGATTTTCAGGAGTAAGCTCGAGATTCCTAGCTATTGGAAGTGTATTGTTTATTGTCACAGGTCCAATAGTAACCGGATCTCCTTGGTCAGTACCGTCCTTTACAGTAACAGTGCAGGTCCACTCTTGGCCTTTGGCAAGCCATGTCTGAGATACCGAAGTTTGGTCATCGAGGTCTGCCACATTGTTTCCATTTAATTTCCAACGAATCTGGGTACCTTGTTCCGAGTCACCGTCTGCATCATAGTAGGTATAGTCGACTGCTAGGCCCGTTCCACGTGTTGGATCAGTAGGGACAAAAGTCACCGATAGGACTTCGGGAGGCGTGTTACTGCTTGAGGATGCCTCGCCTAAAGTCCAAGTTCCTGTACCCCAATCATCACCGCTAGTTGCACCATTTCCATTTGCATACAATACTGCGAGATTGAATACTACATTTCCAGTACCTGCAGAAGGTGCAGTCCAATCCGCAGACCATGAACGAAGAGAATCGCTACTATGAGTTAACTCACCGTTTACCAACTGAACTTGAGATCCTAAGTTGGACCAAGTACCAGCGCTTGCATCGAGATTGAAACCTCCATCTCCAGGGATATGTGGGCCACCGTCCCAATTCAGGGAATAAGTTGCCCCGGCTGTGTAACCTCCCGCTCCCCAAGGCAGACCACTTAGGCTCGGAGATATAGTTGAGCTAGAACCATGACATGTACATCCACTTGTGGAGGAGCCCGTTTTTCCGTTGCTATTGGCGATAGCTACCTGACTTGACGAAATTAGCATGATGAGTAATACAATTGCTAGCAATCGCCGGGTATGTCGCATAGACTATCCACATGAGACAGTGATAATAGTTGATTGGGTGTAATTTTTGATTCAACGCCGTCGGTCCGAAGGACCGGAATCGGTGGATTCATTGGTAGGTCTTTGGTCGCCGAGCCATGCGACCTATCGGAAGTGTAGCAATCATCGGTGCTGGAAACATGGGCTCGGGAATCGCCCAGAAATCTGCCCAAGAGCAATTCGATGTACAGATGGTTGACCGTGAGGAGCAATGGGTCGAACGCGGTCAATCGATTATTGCTAATTTTCTTGATGAAGCGATTGAAAGGCGAATCTTTCGCGAGACTGAGGCAGAGCAAATCAAAGCTAGAATCACCGGTGTTGTTGGAACCGAAAACGTCGCCAAAGATACCGACCTAGTTATCGAGGCTGTTTTCGAAGACTTCGATATCAAAACCGCTGTGTTCGCGACCCTTGATGAGGTATGCGACGAACACACAATTCTCGCTTCGAACACCTCTTCTTTGAGCGTCAATGCTCTTGCCGAAGCGACTGGTAGACCAGATCGCTTCGTTGGTTTACATTTCTTTTACCATCCAGCCAAAAATAGGCTAATCGAAATAATCCCTGCGGAAACTACCTCCAAGCAATCCCTAGATGCAGTAGAACAGTATTGCAAAACAATGGGTAAGGTCGTAATCATCTGTAAAGATCGACCTGGTTTCGTTGTAAACCGCTTCTTTGTTCCTTGGCTAAACGAAGCCTGTTTATTATTGCAAGAGGGAGTTGCTACCGCTGCGGCAATCGATGCGGTCGCTGAAAAGGCATTCCGAATAGGAATGGGACCATTTGCCCTAATGAACTTGACAGGACCTCCTATCGCCTTACATTCCACAGATTACCTAGCAGAACAATTGGATTGCCCCCGCTACACCGGAGCAGCGAATCTTAGGAAGATGGTGGAAGAAGGAGAAATGTGGGATATCGGTGAGGATTCCGAATGTAGTGATGAGGCGGCGGCAATCATTCGCCAGCGATTAATGGGTCAAGTATTCGCAGTCTCCGCCCAGATTGTCGACGAAGAAATCTGTTCCATGGAAGATGTTGACCGTGGGGCCAAAGTAGGACTACGTTGGGCTCTAGGGCCTTTCGAAATAGCAAATCGAATTGGGATTTCAGAAGCGGTGTCAATGGCTCAATCATACGCAGATTTGGCGGAATTCGAGTTGCCGAATTGGTTTGCTGAATTGACTGAACCTCTGGAATTCAATTATGTAGACACTCATGTTGATGGCGAAGTTGCAACTGTTAGAATCAATAGACCCGAAGCAATGAATGCCCTAAACGAAGTTGTTGTGGAACAATTAGGCAACGCACTTGATTCTCTAAACTCTCGTGAGGATATCAAAACAATAGTGCTTGATGGAGCGGGTAAAGCATTCGTCGCGGGAGCCGATGTCAAATTCTTTGTCGATAAGATTCAGGCTGATTCATTTCCCGATATTTACGAATTCACAGCCCGCGGTCATGAAGTACTGAACAAATTAGAAAATTCAGACAAGACAACAATCGCTCTAACTACGGGATTAGCACTTGGAGGGGGATTGGAATTAGCCCTCGCCTGTGATTATCGAATTGGAACAAGGAGAACACAATTTAGATTCCCAGAAACTAGTATCGGAATCTACCCTGGTCTAGGAGGCACCCAGCGCACTCCTCGAATTTGTGGAATTGAGGCGGCTAGGTTCGCCGTTCTTGCAGGAAATTTCCTTAACGCTGGTAGTGCGGCCTCACTTGGCCTTCTCACTCATTTAGTCGACCCAAGCGAAGTTGAACAAACCGTATCTGCTATTTCATCTTCAGGTAAACCAAGCAACAAGTATCCTGCAAGGCCTGCTGATAGTTCCCATCCAGCCGCTGCATTCGCCCTTGAGTTTTACAATGATGCAAACATGGAATCTCTAGCGGCTGGTAATTGTCCAGAAGGTTTTGATCCTGAAGACAAGATGGTATCACGCCAACTGAAATCACTCAGCAGAACTGCTCCAATCGCCCTTTCAATGGCTAGTGATTTACTCAATGATGCGGTACTTACTGGGGATGATCTCCAGCAAGGTCTAGCCTTGGAACTAGAGCGACTTGACGATATATTCGCTAGCTCTGATGCACTCGAGGGGCTAAGCGCACTTATCCAGGGGCGTAGACCAAATTACACTAACAGCTAATTTTCTACAAAGAAGAATAGCGCGACCAGGAAGGTGCCTTTACGGCCGCCATCCCACGAATTAGTTGCTCTTTTACTTGATTCCAATTCAAGAGATCACCTCATCATTCCAGTTTTCCATTATCTCATCAACCCAGTTCTCTAGCCATTTATCCATTTCTTCATCTCCGGTGTATTATTGCATCTCGGTGCAGTTTTCACACCTAACGAATTGGTGCCCCTATATGAATCGGATAGAGTACGTGGTTGCACTTAGGTGCATTTTATACACTAGATACGTAGTGCGTAACCTGTTGTACATGAGTCGCCAACCGATGACCCTGTCAGAGAAGGACTTCAATTACGTTCAGAAGTCCATAGTTGAAGTTCAAAGAAGCGGTCGAAGTATCAGAAAGATATTCGCCGCGTATTATGATGAAGATGTGGACATTGGCTGGGAAGTTGATGCAGCGGTTGATGCCTTTGAGATGTTCTCATCTCGTTGGACAATAGAAATTCTAGCCGCGCTATACATCGCCGGGGATCGTCGATTCAATGAACTGAGGACACTACTAAGGGGAATTTCATCTCGTACCCTTTCTGACAAATTAACAACCTGTCAGGAACATGGTCTAGTCGAGAGAGTTGTGGAAGAAGGTCCGCCTATTCGGGTTACATACCGATTAACCACTCATGGCAGAACCTGCGGTCGCCTTCTTGGCCCGTTGGTCGCTTACATGAAGACTCACAAGGAATTGATTGAATCGGAATAATCGCTGATTTTGGGGATTTTACCCTGCGTTAGAAATACGATGCATACTTGATTCATACAGCCGCATCCTTCAAAGGCTGAACATCATGGAATTGGGCCATGGCGTTGATAGAACAGTGGCGCAGTAAGCGTTCTATCGTCGTTGACGGGCTCGTTGCACTGGCAGGAGGTGCTTTTGGCCTTGGAGCACTACTTCCAGGCATGGTTCCTCCTGCAGCCCAAGGCACACTTTCAGCACCAAGAGAGAATTGGGAAAATCCGGTTCGAGCCCGAATAATGTCGACTCTAAATCGTTCTCCGGGGATTCATTTTCGAGAGTTACAACGAAGACTGGATGCAGCAAATGGAACTCTACGACATCATCTAGATGTTCTTGTTGCAGAAAAATCGGTTACTACAATGTCAGTAAATGGACGAACCTGTTACTACGCTGGCGCACCCGCCCAAGTTGAGATTCTAATCGGCACTGGAGTTACTGATGATGCTAGGGCTGCTTCCATGCTACCCGTTGGACTATCCGAATTACAACAGGCAGTTGTAGCCCGTCTGACTCGCTCTGATTCACCTCGCTCGCAAGCCGCACTTGCAAGGGATCTAGGTAGGTCACGTTCAGCGGTTCACTCAGCATTAGGGGTGCTCAGAACTAGAGGCATAGTAGCTGAGGGAGAATTGCGATTAGCAGACCACCTCAGTGGTCTGAAAACTTCCAAATTGGAGTATAACTGGCTAGATTTACGGGCAGAAATGGCTTAGGCTAAAATAGTCATTTTTTCCCACTTATATTCATGAATAATGGTACTAAGGTCACCATTGGTATTGGCGCACTATTTTTGTTAGCTGGAATCGGTTTGACATTTCTAGGCGGCAATAATGCAGCCGGAATAGAGGATTTTGACGTGAAAGAAGACAGGGTATGGTCAGGAAATTCAGGAATCTATGTCCATGAAATTTCTGATGATGTCGTGTTAATCTTTGTCAGTGATGACGTAAGATGTGATGAGTTTGATATGCGGATATCTAGAGAAGATGGGGAAGACTCCAAAGTAAAATACAATCATGATGATTGCACTTCGGATGGTTCGATGCCAGCTGGATATACAGATGACCCGGCGGGATGGTATCACATGGGTGCAATAAGCGGTCTTGAGCAAGGTGTCTCATACAATATTACCACATCCGATGAATTTTCTGCGGTTTCTGAAGATTTAATCATAGAAATTTTAGAGGGGTTCTTTGGAGCGATTTTTGGTATCGGTGGAGGCGTTGGTTGTATCTGCTGTGGAGTTGTAATTTTGATAATTGGTGGGATTATGGCAGTGACTTCTGGTGGAAATAAATCTCAAACACAAATCGAAATTACTCCTTCAGTTGAGGTGGATTCCAACAAAGAGGAAGAAGTAGAAGAGTACGATAAAGAAGAGAAAAAATGGTATGAAGATGATTCCCCGTAATCGTCAAACCATCTCTGATTGAGTCTTCTAAGTCAGGTTTGAAACAGAATCCTATTACACATTGAATTTCGCCAAGTGGTTGTATGTTCCGCATCCGCTTGGTAGAACAGCCAATGCCTACCGGTTCTAAAGACCCAGATGTGCTACTCGCTTGGCTGCTCGATTCAATGGGTTTAGTTCGATCAAGAACAGAAGGAGCAACCGTTGATGAAGAGCAAGGTGCGATACATCGAATGGTAAGGCACACACTTCTGGAAGAGCCACTGAAGGGGTGGGATAACTCGGCTATTTCCGAATTCTCAGGACTTTCTCAAACAGGAGTTCACAATCAGATGCACAAATTGCGTGAAGTTGGCCTAATCAGTTCTAGATTGCAAGGAAGGTGGCATGTCAACGTACTTCGTGGTGGTTCAATGGCCTCGTCTGTAGAATTGATTGCAGTTCAAACTCGTGCCATTGCGATGATGAGATTGGCTGAACTTAGTGATGCTATATCCGATTCAGAGTCCCGAATGCAAGAAGTCGGAGAGGAAGAATCACAATCATTCAGAATAGATATTGCCGAGCCTGGACCTACACCTGAAGATTCAGACAGGCTCGATTGTTTGCTTGCTGATTTTGGTATCACAGGTGATAGAGTCAAGAAAGGAGATACCGTTACTCGCAGAGTATTCGATGAATTGGCTACAAGCGAAAGACCTCTGACTCTGCAAACTTTGACCGACAGGACAGGAGAAACTCGTTCTCGTTCTCAACGTGTAGTGGAACGATTGCGACAGGCAGGAATCGTCGACAGGGTGGCTATGCGTGACCGCATTGCCATGGATGTATACACTGGATTATTGCGACAGTATACGGCTAGAGGAGAAGAATGGTTGATGGGAAGAGGGGGTCTTGGTAGGCTGGATGAAAATGTTTCATCGGCACTGATTAAGGGTGTTCGCAAAGATAAGTTGAGTATTGAGAAGGTCGAAGAAATACTCTCTGAAGTATCGATTGATTCCCAGCGTCTATTGCTCAACACTCTCGGTGGAAGGATGCCATATGGATATCGAATAGCTGGAAGAAATGG
>DAPQ01000050.1:12208-25313 GCA_002502175.1 Euryarchaeota archaeon UBA19
GAGGATGTTGCCGAGCGAGTTATGACAAATATTGATAGAACCCTTCGTCGCCTCAGAACGGTGGCTCAAAGATTAGACAATTCCTTGTCAATGGATGACTAAGCCGCATGGCTTTCCAGCATCTCAAGGTCACATACTGCAAGTGATTCTTCATGAGTTGCCTCCAAGACGACTGGGCAGGCAACTCCTGCCTCCGCTGCATCCTGCCAGGTTCCAGCACAAACACACCATCTATCACCGGCCTTCAATCCGGGAAAGCCAAATTGAGGAGCAGGAGTAATCAGGTCATTGCCCTGTGATAGAGCAAATTGCAGAAAGTCGTCTGTAACGATTGCACAGACGGTATGTGAACCTCTATCTCGACCGTCTGTATTGCAACACCCATCTCGAAACCATCCAGTTAATGGATCTGATGAGCACTCTTGTAATTCGGTTCCTTTGACGTTGATTGAATCGTGCATTATGCTACCACCTCAGTTGAAGTAAGTTCCTTCAGGTATCTGGAAACTCGCATCCCTAATTGTTGTTGGTTTTGTATCGAATGTAATTCTACTCTCATATTCGATGCGCCAGGAAGTCCCTTGGTGAAGGATACTGCGTGACGTTTCAAATTCTTACAATAACCCTCTTCGTAAACTTCTGAGCTCAATTTTAGATATCTTTCCCAGCACCAATAGCGTGCTACTGCGGGGTTATCTTCACCCCATGGTGGATTCTGGTTTAACCATCCTAAATCTCGCTTAATTTCATGGAAAATTGTTGGACGCCCAATCGCTCCTCTTCCTATCATCAATCCTGCCGCTCCGGTAGCTTCGATACAAGCCGCGGCTGATTTAGCGTCGACTACATCGCCATTGGCGATTACCGGTATATCGACAGCCTCGACAATATCCCTAATCTGAGACCAATCCGACTCACCAGAATATCGCTGACGAAGGGTTCGTCCATGTACACAGATTCGCTTAACGCCTTCAGCCTCGATTCTTTGGCAAATTTCCAAAGCCGTGTTCGGACCGCTGCCAGTTCCTAATCGCATCTTGACAGTAATTGGGATATCTGCCGCTTCTATGCATGCTCGAACCATCTCGACAACTTTGTCGGGATTACGCAGTAGAGCCGCACCGGCATCGTTTCGGCAGACTTTTGGAGCCGGACAACCGAAATTGAGGTCAATTATGTCTGCTCGATCTTGTAGCAGTTTTACTGTTTGAACCATCTCGTCAATGTCACCGCCAAAGATTTGCGGGATGAATGGTGATTCACGAGGGTCAGATTCGACCTTCAGCCACGAGTGTTTTGCATGGCGAGAAAGTCCCGAAGCTGCTGTAAATTCGGTGAATGTCAAGTCTGCCCCAGTCTCAAGAGCTAACAGACGGTATGCCAAATCGGTGACCCCCGCCATCGGCGCGAGGAATAGCGGCACTGGCTCTACCATGAAGTGTGGCGGGAGCCTACTCATCATCAATCCAACGTTTTGATTAGTTGGACTTAGAAGGTTGATTCCCACTCTTCTACATCTTGAGCGCGTTCCCAATCTGCGTAATTTGTAGCTCCTCGTGCAGTTAGCATCTCTCTAGCAAGTAGCCAGTAAATCAGAGCGAGTGAGCGACGACCTTTGTTATTCGCAGGTAATGCTAGGTCTACGTTTCGAAGAGTGTTGTTTGCATCGACGATTCCGACAATCGGGAGACCAGAGGACACAGCCTCTGAAAGAGCCTGTGAATCGGCAGCTGGGTCGGTTACGAACAATACCTCAGGTTCGGTATAAGTTCGTAGCTTAGGATTGGTAAGCGTTCCTGGTATGAATCGGCCAACGATTCGGTTAGCACCGATTGACTGAGCGAATTTTCGAGCAGGCCTCTGTCCATATTGGCGAGCGCTGACGACAAGAATTCTTTCTGGGTCGTATTTCGAGAGGAATTTCGCGACTGTCTTGATCCGTGCATCGGTTTGATTGATGTCAATCAAGTGAAGCCCGCTACCATCCGCTCGATCGGTATCGATGAAGCGTTGCATATCTGAGGACTTCTGATTTGTTCCGATGTGAACCGCGTGTGTCTCATAGACATCGTACGGTACTAGGGGTGACTCATTTTCACTCATGGTGTATCCTCAGTGGCGCGGCGACCTGACCTTCCCTCATAAGCGCTACGCATCGCCCCAAAGGGGCGTAGAAGCCAAAATCACTGGCTTTCGAGGACTGACAAATCAGTACAGTCGTCATTTTGGTGGATTTCCGCGAACTGTACACATGGTTTGGTAATTGTTAGCGTCATTTCGAAATAATCATGGAAAGAGAGTTGCTCTAACGGGAGGTCGGCACCATATCCTCGAGCGTCAATTTCCACAGTCCACTTACCATTTGCCAAATCAGAGAAATCGAATCTCTCCAATGGATAATCCTGAGTAGCCCTGACCTCCCAATATGGATTGCCGCCGGATTCCTTTACACCTGGCTCCCAAACTCTCACTTCGATATATCGCAGTTCATTGCTTTCGTTTAGATCAAGAAGGGTAGAATATGGGAATTCAGCACGGAATGTAATCGACATTTTGGATACCGTCTCGTCAAATACTATTGGCGTCTCATTAGTGTATTGAACGGATTCAAGGTCAAGGGAGTCTGAGGTGAAGATAACCTCCCAAAAGAATGACTCGTCTTTATTGATAAGAAATGGTTCTTCACGCATATCTTCCATGATTTCACGTTGCATAACCAAACCCATGCAACCAGCACTAATGGTGGAGAAAAACAGCATCAGAAGCAAACTGAACACTGTCAGCCGCGTGCGCATGTATCATTCTGGGGCGCCTCTCAGTCTTCAACCGAACGGAGACTAGAGTGAATTTGTTCTCTGTTTTTGCACACTCACCAGACGATCGAATTCACATACCTGGAATAGGATCACTGAATAGAAATAACAAAATCAATAATAAAAATAGGATGAAAATCAAGAATGGGATGATTACGATTGAAGCAATTATTCCCCAAGCAAATGATCTATGGCCTGAAGTAAATCCAAGAACAATTCCAACTACATATCCCCCCACTATTACAGTCCACTGGATGAAAACTCCAGTGTCATAATTGACAATTGTCCCGCCTATTTCAAAAAACAAATTACCTGCAATGATCAACAAAATAGGATAAGCCAACACTCCTAGGAAGAATTGAAGATATTTGTTCATCATTCGCTTTTCCAATTCGGGAGGATTTTGACTTATTTCCGGCTGCTCTTGGAGGTAGGCTACATCTCCTGTTAGAGTCGGACTGTTGTCACTACCTTCGTGGATTTCTTCTCTCCCTTCCAAATCCTCATCGATCATTCTGGGGGCTCCTACATTTTCTCGATATTTCTTATTTGATTTGAATTAACTGCTACATTGATGACCAATGGGTATCTCGCAAAGTCGCCTCAATGACGACAAGAGGGTCAACTGAGCCGTAAGGCGTTGACGTGCCCTGTGAGTACCGAGAGGCACAATCACTCTTCTTCATCAGCTGCGACACGTGGCTCGTGAACTTCTCGGAAAATCACGGTTCCAACCTCAAGGTGCTCGCGCAGTGCGCGTACCAAAGAGAACTTGGCGTATGCCCAGTTCTGGTCGTATGCGATTGAATCTGGTAGTGTGATGGTGACATCATCGCCATCGAAATCAACCTCGAAGTCGGAGCGACCAGTATTCATCTGTAGCAGTGTAGCAACACGCTCAGCACGGTCCTCTACAACCTTGACGATGGTGTAGGTGTATCGTAGCGTAGTACCTGCTAGAGGGTGGTTGTAATCGACGCGAGCACGTCCGGCACGCAGCATCTGCAAGACACCATTACGGCCGCCGATTTCAACAGGAGCGCCGATTGCGAGCATGTTTGGGTCACGAACACTGCGAAGTAGTACATTCTGTGAAATAGTCTCAACCAGAGATGCGTCACGCTCCCCGTAAGCATCGGTAGGCTCGATGTCGAATGTGTATTCATTGTCAGCCTCTGCTTCCGCGAGGTGGGCCTCAAATCCAGCGATTAGACGACCTTCGCCGACTACGGTAATCATTGGCTCGTAAGTTCGAGCCTCATCGAAGACCTCGTGTTCCTTGGCAATCTCTTCTCTGGTAGTCTCGATAAGATCGCCAGATTCAGCGTTGTATAGGTCGTATTCGATGTGAACGATTGCACCGTTGTCCATGGATAAGCCTCCTGAGGGCGACCCGCCGACCTATCTCCCCTTTTTGATTCAAACGGTTCTCCCTTAGGGAGAATATTCCAGATTATTCCTCTTCTTCAGAGGCTACTGGGCTACTGCTGAGTAAGGCCGCAAGGCCGCCTAGCATGATTAGCGCCCAACCAGCCCAGACGAGGTGAGAACCGCGTAAATCGTGTACTGTGACTCGGATTTCTTCCACTTGATCTATCTCACCTCGCATCATTGAGGATAGACTGATTTCCGCTTGTTGTTGGTCGAGAATGAATATCATATCTCCGCTCGGGCGAACCATCCTATCGACTTCCGAGCGGGTCGTTGCAAAATTAAAACGAAGAATTCCAGGAGTGACTTCGTCGACTTTTTCCCCATCTTTTGTCACCTCAATTACAAATCCAGCGAATCCTTCTCCTATTTTGTAATCGTATTCAGGGTCTTCCTCACTCCACAATACAGTATCTCGGAAGGTTAGTTCGTATTCTTTGAATTCAACAGGAGTGTCTTTTTCCAGAGTTACCAAATGACTTGGATCTGCACGATCTACCAATGTGGTAGTAAGTACATGACCCAATAGAAGGAGAATTAGTCCTAAATGTGCAAGATGGGAACCAAGTAGCCTCAAACGTGCCGAATTAGATTTCGCGGTTATTCCTTCTGAGCGCAACTTAGGCAATACCTTACGACCAGTTGTGAATACCACCCTTGCGGTAGGTGGAAGAGCCACAAAAAGCCAAGTTAGCATGAACATGGCAAGAGCGCCTCGTGAGATATTATCCGTGAGCATAAGTTGAGGGTCGCCTGGAATAGAAAACTCATCTGCAAAATAGGCGAATAGTAACGAGGCGATTAGTGTAGTAGCCACGAATGCGTTTCCACGCTTTGCATCGATGCTCTTGCCGAGAGAGTAGATTGTAATCGCTAGAATCGCCAAGACTATTATCGAAGAACCATAGAATTCGTGAGCGGCTAAACTGGTTCCATCTATCTCAGCGGTGAGCAATAACCAAGTCAATGTCAAGAAGGCAGCAGCCGAATACCAAGGAATTGCTCTTGCGACTTTCATTCGGACTGAAGTATCGTTGAACAATTTCGTTAGAGGAGATTCCTCTTCTTCCGCTGACATCAACCATGGTCCAAGGAATAATAACATCCCAATAATCGATTGTTGTAGAGTTGCAGCCCAAGACCAACTTGCGAACAACATCAGGAATACTCCTCCAAAGACCCAAGCCACGGGAGGCTTCTCAGAATCTCCTTTGATTAGCAAAAACATCAGTGCTCCACCGACAAAAGTTACTGCCGTTGAACCCATCCAAATACCCAAGGCAATGGTTGCAATTAGCAGAACAATAGAGAGTTGGCGATTTTCAATTAGCATCGAACTCTTTGAAGATGAATCAAGCAATTTGTCCTGTTGTTTTACTAACCACAAGAATGCCGCAAAACAAAGTGAAATCATGATTAGGAAATATGCTGTTACTTCTAGACCGGCAGCACCGTCATCGAATAATTGTACGATCCGTATGTACGGGTCATTGTATTCTCTTGCTTCTTCATTGCCAACAAAAGAGTGTACTGAAGCCCATACTCCATTTGCCCGTGTGACTAAAGTTGCATGGATTGCAAGTGCGCCAGCGAGCATACCAAGGGCTGGTGATGCGATTATTGCAGATTCTTTTTCAGAATCGGTTCGCGCACGAGCATGAACAATCATCAACAGCGCAAACCAGGGTAGAATAGAGCCTGTCTCGACTGGATCCCAAGCCCAATATCCGCCCCAGTCGAGAACTGTATATGCCCACAATCCGCCTAATCCAATTCCTATGGTTCCGATTAGGAATCCTGCTCGTGCCCAGTGTAGCTGAGCCTCGTGAACCTGCCTTGCATTAGTGCCCTTGATGAGTCCGGCCAGTGCTATACTTGCAACTGCTAGACAAAGTGAGTAATATGCGAAAATAAGCGGTGGATGAATTACCATTAGGTCGGTTTGGAGGAGAGGATTAAGAGTTCCCTTCCAACCGGTTGACTCTGCAAAAGGGGAGAGTATCCAAGAAATTACAATTATCGCAGCGGTACAACCGTGCATTAGTCTAATTTCAACTGAATTCGAGACACTGCGCCCCGACATGAACCAAGTGACAGTACCCATTATTGCAGCCCAAAGCAGAAGTGGTCCGGCTCTACCTCCCCAAACAGCAGAGATTCGATAGAGCAGTGGTAATTCTTCTCCACCATATCTTGAAACCAAATCTAAATCTTGGAAATCGAATATGAATGCTGTCGTCAAGAATATCCAAGGTGCGACTTGAGCCGCTAAAGTGGTATGTCTTGCTAGAGGTTCTCCTGCTGGTAATCGTGAGAAGCACCAAATTAGGCTGGACACTACCGCCAGCAACATCAGGAGATTTCCAACAGTGGAGAGTATTGAATCACCAGCCGTAAAACTTCGCCCTTGAATAACCGAATGAAAGCATTGCAGGTATAATCCGCTTTCCGTAGAGGCTTGGTCTTCGCATCAATAGTCGCAGACAGACCGCTAACTTTCCATGAGGACCCATGTTGCTCATTTCATCTGGGAAACACTGAGCCATGATTGACATATCCTCATCGCTGAGGTCGAATAAGGCCGACTTTCCTCGCAAAATTTTGCCGTAAGGAGGGAATTCATCGCTCCAGAGTTTCTGATAACGAGACATTTTACTCGCCGAGAGGTCATCGGCTGCTATTTGCTCGGCAGCAACTTCGGCTGCGAAGGTGGCTGACTTCAGAGCAAGATGTGAGCCACCTTCGAACAATGGTGAGGTGAAGCCGGCTGCATCGCCTACAAGCATTAGGCCATCATCATAGGTAAATTCGAATGGCCCTGATATTGGAATCGTACCACCGAAGGCTGGATTGCCCTTTTCCTTCCATGGAGGTGGAACTTGTTCTAGCTCTTTGAAGTGGGTTGCTTCAATGAATTCATCCAGGGCCTTCTTTGTTCGTGGCTTATCCTCTGTGACCAAACCTACATTAGCCCTACCATCGCACTTTGGAATCATCCAAAGGTAACCCTTTTCGGCGTACTCCGGCCAAATGTAGAAGTCGAGATAATCATCTGTTGGAACTTCCAGCATCTCGTATTGCATTCCGGCAATTACCTGTCCTCGAGGATTTAGATCGAGGATTTTAGAGGCAACTCCGGCTACTCCTGAAGCATCGATTACGACCTTTGCTTGAATTGGAAATTGCTCACCATTTCCATCACAGAGCCAACCTGTGAACTTACCTGACTCATCGTGTTGTTTCTCCATAGTGCGCAATTTGTGAGACAAGTGTAATTGTGCTCCTTCTGAAACTGCTTCTTCCGCAATCCAGCGCTCGAAAAGATGCTTTTCCAAAACGTAGCCTTCCTCGGTGAGTTTCTTGGCAGTTCCATCAGGGAATATAACACGAATACCATGCACTCGCTTACTGATTACATGAGCGGGCAGGTCGAGTTTGAGATTATCACAGGCAATATCAGAGATACATTCACCGCAGTGAACAGGAGTTCCAATCTCCCGATGGTCCTCGATTAGAATCGTCTTGAGGCCATTTCTAGCACTGTGAAGAGCGGCGTTACCGCCACCCGGTCCGGCTCCGATGACCAGCACATCGCAGGTCGTGATGTCTTCCGCCACGGTAGTTGGCGAGGTGCGGTAGGCCATGAATCCGTCGGCTAAATTGTGCAAAATGTCATGACGAACATATTCAACGGTGAATCGCCACGCGAGGTTATGACTTGGCGTAGGCTATCGCGTTACATCGACGCACTGGACGCTGCTGGAGAGTTGCGTCGAGTAAGCCAACCAATTGATTGTCACCTCGAAGCGGGGACCATTGCTGACAAGTTGGTCAAGTCCCAAGGGCCTGCGGTTTTGTTTGAACAGCCCAGATTGGCTGATGGTTCGATTAGTGAATTCCCATTGGCAATGAATCTCTTCGGAACATATGAGAGAACCAATCGCGCTTTAGGTGTCGAAGAACCATCAGAAATTGGCAATAGAATGGTCGGCTTGATGAAACCGGATATTGGTGGAATACTTCGAGCGCCGTGGACTGGAATTCCGCTTGCGTTGCAGGGAATGTCGATGGCGCCCAAGAAGATCAGAAAGGGAGCATGCCAGCAAGTTCGTATGGCTGACCCTGATGTGACAAAACTACCGATTCCAACCACTTGGCCAGAAGATGGTGGGCCATTCATCACACTACCATTGGTAGTAACCGCTGACCCGAATACAGGAGTTCACAACATGGGTATGTATCGAGGTCAAATCTTCGGACCTAAAGAGGTTGGATTGCATTGGCAGCGTCACAAGCATGGAGCTGACCACGCTGCCGATTCCGGCGATAACAGAATGCCAGTTGCAATCTGTATTGGCGGGCCGCCGGAATTGATTTTCTCAGCCATAGCGCCACTTCCAGACAATTTGTCTGAATACGAATTTGCAGGCTTACTCGGAGGTAGCCGACTACGACTGACAAAATGTTTGACTAACGATCTGTATGTTCCGGCAGAAGCCGACTTCGTGATTGAAGGCTATACCATTCCTGGAGAGACTAAACTCGAAGGCCCATTTGGTGATCACTTCGGCTACTACTCATTGGCTGAGCAATATCCTTTCATGCACGTAACCGCAATCACTCACAGAAAGAATGCAGTTCTACCAGCAACCATAGTTGGAGTTCCACCAATGGAAGATGGATATCTTGGGGAATCGGTCGGAGATGCCTTCCGTCCGGTTCTAAAATTTCAACACAGAGATGTTGTTGATCTCTTCTTACCATTGGAAACAGGATTCCATAATCTAGCGATTGTGGCTAGCAAACAACGCTACCCCCGACAGGCTCGCAAGACTGCATTGGGGTTACTTGGCGCTGGTCAATTGATGTTCCTGAAATCGATTGTTGCTTGCGACCCAGAACATCCTGTGAAAGACTTAGATGCTCTTCTTGACGTTCTGGACTCAAAGGTAGACATCTCGAGCGATGTACAAGTTCTGAAAGGTCAAGTTGCTGACTCACTTGCACATGCCTCACCTCACCTAAATGTCCATGACAAGGTGATGATTGATGCCTCAAGCCCAACTAATGATGATCCGATGTTTGGGCTGACAATTCCAGATGGACCCGGTGAATCATTGATTGATTCGGTAAGCCAAATTGAAGGAGTTTCTCAAGTCAGAATGCTACGTCCTTCGATGATGGTTGTAACCACACATATCGAAGGTGGACCAAGGCCAGAAGAATCGGTTGAAACCGTCGATGAGGAAGGTGCTGCTGCGCAGAGAGAACATATCACAAATCTCCGAGATGCTATATGGTCGCTAAATGGCTCAGAAAATCTGCGCTGGCTATTCATAACCGATGATGATGCAGACTTACACGCAGATGGATGGCGAAGGAAACTTCTCTGGCAATTTTTCTGTAGATTCGATGTGGCAAGAGACTTACATTTCGATGAAAATCGTTCTCGACTTGCTTGGGATGCAACTGCACCGATTCCAAGTGAGACTGGACCCCTTCCAGTTAGGCGCTGGCCAGGAGTTACCCTCCATGACCCTGAAGTAGAAGCCAAAGTTGAGGCTTGGATGAAAGAAAACAATCTATGAGGTTGAATTATGGGACTCAAAGAAATTCTCGAATTCGTCAAAGTCGAGCATACTCTCTTCTCATTACCATTCGTTCTAATAGGTTACATTCACGCTCACAACCAATTCATCGATGAGCTACCAGGCGACTCGAGTTGGATTTCTATCGACATTGTATGGATTCTAATTGCAGCTGTCGGGGCAAGGGGTCTTGCAATGACTCTGAATCGTATCATCGATCGTGATATTGATGCTGAAAACCCACGTACTGAAAGCCGACATCTAGTAAGTGGATCGATGTCCATGCGAACCGCTTGGAATTTAGGCCTAGCATTCTTGATTATGCTTTTATTCAGTGCCTGGCAACTAAATCAAGTCGCTTTGATGATGGCTTGGTTACCCGTCTTGGCATTCGTAATCTACCCTTACACCAAGCGTTACACTTGGGGTTGTCACCTTTGGTTAGGGCTCTGCCTTGGTTTGGCTCCTGCAGGCGCTTGGTTGGCGCTTTCGGCTGATGTCCATCAATGGGATGCAATACTAGATTCGCATTGGTATCCTACCATCTTCTTCATCAGTTTAGGAGTAGCCTTGTGGATTACTGCCTTTGATATCAATTATGCTCGCATGGATGTTGAAAGCGATCGCAAACAAGGAATTCATTCATTCCCCGCGAGATTTTCCGAACAGGCAACTACACGAACATCGGTACAACTGACTTTACTTTGGTTTGCTTGCTTCGCAATCGCCGACCCAATGGATGAAATCTATTTCCTTGCAGCCGCTGGAATTATGGCGATTGCAAATATCGCTGTTATCATTGCAAGAGAAAGACTTGCAGATTTCCAAACGACTCTGTTTCGAGTTTCAATGCTGACCGGTTGGGTCTTACTAGCGGCCATAATCATGCATGACCCAAGCGCTGTTGGAACGCAATAAGAGGTTAGGTTCAACATCAGAGTTCAATAACTCCCAAGATAAGCACGATATCCCTAAGGTGATGCCAATGTCAGATGTAAGCATGTTCCACCTTCATTCGGAATATGGCACTGCAGGTGACCAAGAGGCTGCGATTGATAGACTGATGGAACAAATCGAAGACGGTCAAGAGCGCTGTGTCTTAATGGGAGTTACCGGTTCTGGCAAGACCTTCGCTATGGCTAATATCATCCAGAGACTAGGATTGCCTACGTTGATTTTGTCTCATAACAAAACTCTCGCTCGACAGTTATGGCAAGAGATGAGCGAGCTGTTTCCAGAGAATGCTGTAGAGTACTTTGTTAGTTACTACGATTACTACCAACCAGAGGCTTACCTACCTAATCGAGACTTATACATCGATAAAGAATTGCAGATGAATGAGAGAATCGAACAAGAACGATTCTCCACTGTTGCAAGCCTTGTTACTCGTCCTGATGTGATAACTGTTGGAACAGTTAGCGCAATTTATGGTTTGAATCCTCCAGAAGCATTCCAAGAATCCTATTTGCATTTACAGGTTGGAGAGGCGAGAGAACCACAGGATGTCATGCGCGCCTTGGTTGAGATGCAATATCGAAGAACAACAGGAGATATTGCTAGAGGAGATGTCAGACTTCGAGGCGAAGTCCTCGATGTCTGGATGCCCAGCCGAGATGACCCAATTAGAATTCGATTCGGCTGGGATGGAATAGAAAAAATCACAGTCTGCGAAGCTGTATCATGGGAGCCGCTTGACGATTTTGAAGAAGCGTGGATTCACCCAAAGGAATTCTACATGACGAGTGAAGAAAGATTTCTGCAAGCGATTGAGGATATCGAAGATGAATTAGATGAAAGGATCAATTTCTATGAGAGACAAGGTCGAGATTTAGAGGCTCATAGAATAGAACAGCGAACTAAATTCGATTTAGAGATGCTCCGAGAAACCGGTTCCTGCAAGGGTGTCGAGAATTACTCGATGCACTTCGATGGCAGGCAACCGGGAGAACGACCATACTGTTTGCTTGATTTCTACCGATATTGCGCAGAGTCATATCATGGTGGTGGAGAGAAATATTTGGTAATCATGGATGAGAGTCACGTTACCCTACCACAAGTAGGCGGAATGTTTGGCGGAGATTGGTCAAGAAAAGCCAATCTCGTAGAATACGGATTCAGACTTCGTAGTGCTCACGACAATCGTCCACTAAAGCTTGCAGAATTCCAACAACTAATTCCTCAGATGCTCTATGTCAGCGCAACTCCTGGAGAGAGGGAGTTGCGCCATCTGGCAGAAATTTCAGGCAAAACAGTGCACGAAGGATTGCTACATGCACCGGCCGCAGGAGGGGCGGGAGAAGCCGATGTTGACAAGAAAGTTGCAAGATTTTCGATGGAAGAGATTCTCGTTGACCTGCCGGAAGTTGTTAGAATGGAGATTCGCCCTACCGGGTTGCTGGATCCTGATATCGAAGTAAGACCTACCAAGGGTCAAGTCGACGATTTACTCAGTGAAATCAACCAATGTGTTGAGAGAGGTGAGAGAGTATTAGTTACAGTGATGACAATCAAATTCGCTGAAGAAGTTGCAGAGTATTTACTCAAGATGAATGTCAAAGCGCACTATCTTCACTCCGAAATTGATACGATAGAGAGGACTGAAATTATCAAAGCGTTAAGACTAGGTCATATCGATGTAATTGTTGGAATCAACCTTCTTCGGGAAGGTCTCGATATCCCAGAGGTTTCGCTTGTTGCAATTTTTGATGCGGAACGTGAGGGATTCCTAAGGAACGAGCGTTCATTGTTACAGACCATTGGTAGAGCGAGTCGAAATGAGAATGGAAAGGTGATTTTGTATGCCGATTCTGTATCGCCTTCAATGGAAGCGGCAATAGGGCAAACAAACGCTAGAAGACGCAGACAAGAAGCATACAATGCGGATAATGGAATCATCCCGAAGACAATTCGAAAGGCACTACCAGTAATGGGTGCAGAAGTTGAAGATTTGATGGCTGGAGCGGCTGGAAAAGGCAAGGGCGGCGGTCGAAGATTGGTCGCTCGTAAACCCGGAACGAAAGGACTTGATGGGATCGTTAAGAAATTTGGACTCGGAGCTGGTGCATGGAATTCCACAGATTCTGTTCTCGATAACATAAGCCAACCAGAATGGGTTGATGCCGCATACGAGGCATTGACTGAAGATGATGTGGAAGATACTCCAATTGACGATAGTGAGCGAAGCAAATTGATTGAACGTCTCGAGAAAGAAATGAAGCAGGCAGCGGCTAGACTTGACTTCGAACGAGCTGCGGCGCTTCGAGATCGAATTTA
>DAPQ01000072.1 GCA_002502175.1 Euryarchaeota archaeon UBA19
ACTGATTTTTCAAGCCAATCGTCTTCAATGATACTACAAATCCACCCTGTAGATCCGTGGATAGTTCCTGGTAGACGAATAATTCGTCTAGTATCAGCAGTAACTACTGGGTCAACTGGGTGGCCAGCATCCAATACTCTTTGTAGCAATTCTTTCCTTTGTTCTCTGACTTTTTCTTCTCTTAATTTCGGATCCGGTTCGGCAAATAAATCTCGATTTGGATCCTTGGCGATTAAATGGAATCCCTTACTTCCTGAAAACGAAATATGCTGAATCTTTAATTCGGTATTTTCGCTTAACCAATTTCTTAGTTCTAATGTTGCCAATCTCGCCGCTTCCAATTTTTTCTTACAAAATGGTCTCATGTCAATGTCAAAAACAACGAGATGATCTAGCAAGATAGGTGTCGGTTTTTTGTTATCTTTCAATCGTGGTAAGTTAACTGGGTCAAGCCAAGAGGATGTGGATACATAGACATCGGTTGGCATTGAGCCTTGGAATTCCTTTACGAGAGAATTTTTTGAGGCTATTCTCCTTTTCGATGTCACCCAAGGTCCCTTTAGAGTACGCCAACGGAATTGATGCCGACTTGATTTTTCTAGCCAACCTAAGTCGATGAGGTTTGATTTATTGTAATGCTCAGAAAGAACTGGCTCAGTCCATTCCGGCTTACCTGCCATAACCTCAAGAATCAGTGCTAGGTATTGGATTAATCCCCGTCAGCGTCAAAGAGTTAATGCTTCTCGCATAGCTGTGAACCAACCTCTAGTTGTGGTCAATTTGAAGACATACGAGACCGCACATGGCGCCAGTGCAGAGGCCTTAGCCAGAGCAATTGCGAGCGTTGAAACAAATGCTCGGATGGTGGTTGCAGTATCTGCTTTTGACCTTAGTTCAGTTGTTGCTGCAGCACCGAATTTAGAGGTCTGGTGTCAACATCTAGACCCGGTCGGATTCGGCTCATTTACTGGTTGGTTACATCCCGCTACCGCTGTTGAAAGAGGCGCTACTGGAACACTAATCAATCACGCAGAGCACAAAGTGGAAATCGAGCATGTAGCCATGTTACTCGACCAAGTCCCTGAAGGATTCACTGTATGCGCTTGTGCAGCAGATATCGAAGAGGCTCGTGCATTGACTGCATTAGGCCCGGATTTTGTCGCGGTCGAACCACCGGAATTGATTGGCGGAGACATTTCAGTTACAACCGCAGACCCTACAATAGTAAGTGGAACAGCTGCTGCCGTAAAGGAAATTTCAGAGCAGGTCGGAATCCTATGTGGCGCGGGAGTAAAGAACGGTGCTGATGTTGCAGCGGCGATTGAACTCGGAACAACTGGAGTTCTTCTTGCTAGTGGTGTCACTAAGGCAGAGGATCCGGCATCAGTAATTGCGGACCTTGTTTCTTCTCTCTGAGTTCGGCCCCGGGGCATTCATCATTGAATGAGCAATTCAAACACCTCCAAGCACTCTTTGACCGAGGTAATCTGTCTAAATCTCCATCATAAATCATCAATCTAGCCATTTGTTCAATATCCATCGAAATCATCGAACGGGATTGCTGTGCCCAATCTGGGTTTGCAGGTTTCATCCATTTCACCCATCTTGTACCTAACCAACCTATCCTCACAACATCGATATCATCAATATCATGTTCAATCATAGGATTTCTTTCAGCCCACAATAGCATCGAACCTAATTCTAGCTCAGAGGCTCTATTCGGTGCCCTAGAGCCCATTTCCATTGCTAAGCGAACCAAGCATATTCTACCACCATTCCGAACAACTAAATCTGGAGCGCCATATTGCCGTGCACCATCCAATAAAAGAGGTTGAAATCGGTCCACAATCATGATTTCATTCATTGATTTTCTATTGAATCCAATTAGAGGTGCTGAGTAGAATAAACTGATTCTGTGCATCATCATTTCGACGGATTGGTTTATTCTTCTATGGGGTTCATCTTCTAACACCTCACCAGCAACTACTGCGCGTAATAAATTTCGATGAATTATTGTTCGCAACTCATTCATTGATGTTTCATTTTCTTCCAATCTATGAATTATCGCATCTCGAAGACCAAAACGTGCATGATCAACAATCCTTCTTTTCCTAGATTTCCTCTTTACAAACTCATTGTTTGTTGCAACTACGTGCTCTAGCACGTACCTTCTCGAGCAATTATCGAGAAGTCTTCCACGGGTAGGACTCCAAGCTATTCTGGTATTCGTAAACATAGCCAATTAGCGTAGAATTCAGAGTCTATGACTTTACCGCAGGGTAATGCCCATTCTGAAAATGAAACAAAATAGTATCATTGGCGAGCCTGCTTACGAGCGGCCTTTCGCCTTCGTAGCTTCTTCTTTCGCCACTTCCAGCGCTGCTTCCCAGCCTTCTTCCACGCACGGGAACCTCGCTTCATGCGTCGCGCCGACCTGCTGGGTGTATTTGATGTAAACGGTGAATCCCTACGGGATTATTCGCCAGAGAATGGTGGTGGGCGCGCCAGGATTCGAACCCGGGTCACCGGCTTAGAAGGCCAGCATGATATCCAGACTACACCACGCACCCATGCCATGCGCGGCACTTCCCCTTTGTGAAACCTGCACCTTGTCATCTAGAGTAAGATTCTGCTCAGAAAGGAAAATCAACACTACTCGTTAACGTCTTCACCCGAACTATAATTGAGTATTCCATCGTCTAGCATATCTTCACGAATATCAGACTTTGAGCGACCTGTTTCCTTGGCCATTTTCTTCAATTTCTTGTTTACTCTGCGTTGTCCACCAACCAATTCTCTAAGGCCATGGTAGATACGTAATACAGTCTCTAAGATTGATAACAAAATGAGGCTATTGAGGTAAGATTGAGCCAATTCGTTTCGATTCTCGATCAATTCTTCGAATTCACTGAACTCCACAGAAATTGAACTGACTAAGAATACACCAAGAACCGCAAATGGCAACATCTTTGCAACATCTCTAGACAAATCCTCAGTCCAATAAGACAAGATTCGCACCGAACCTACAACCGCTGTGGCAAGCAACGCATTCCTTGTATGATCATCTCCATCAGCTAGGAGGGTTAGAATCACTGCCATAACAACGGTCCAGAAGCCGATGAGAACAGGTATCGCCAGAGCGTATTGGATTAACCAAACAGCGGTTCTAAAGAAGGCACGAATCTTTCCATCCATTGTCTGGTCATATTTGCTTAAGTCCAGATTTAGGATATCTCTTCTAGCTAGAAGCCTGTAGAACATGAAGACGAACCCAGAGTAGGCCGCGATAGCAATAATCGCCATCAGTGTTGGAAAAGACTCAGCGATGAAATCGTCAACCAAATTAGAGATATCATCTGGTGTTGGAGGGAATTCCATTGGCTGGTCTTACCTGCTAGGAGTTCATGGTGATTTTGCAGGCCTTACCTCTTCTGATCCAATTTATCGACTGCTAAATGGTCGAGCGCATTTTGGACATCTTTGAGGTAAAGAGACCCTTCTTCTCTGCCATGTGTGGCCACATTCTCCGCAAATCCAGGACTGTTCAGGAAGTTCCGCTAGAACTTCTTCTCGCATGCTTCTCAACACAGGTGATTCAGACAACTTTGGTGCCGGTGCTATTTCATTGACTAGTTCACTATGGCGGTTCCCATGGTCGACTAACCCTGCAGCGTGGAGTAATTCATGAACTAGAGTGTGTAAGTATAGTTTCTGATCATCTTTCAATCTTGGATGTAGGGCGATTGTAATCGGGCCCGGTGAGCCCCTTAGTCTACGTCTGCGAAACAGTTCGTGATGGTCAAATTCAAACCGAGTGTAACCTAAGCGATTATCCGAGGCATCCGCCCACTGCAAGGAAAGTTGCTTTGACAGATGTCGCAGAAAAGGTGCATCATCACGAGATAATCTAGATGCTAACTCCTCCATGATACCCTCTGGTAAATCAGGGACTCCATTTGGACTGGACGAGACAGGCCCCTCACTCATACCGTTGCCTGCTCAGTTCTCCTTAAATGGCCGTCGCATGTCGTAATCTCACTGGGCGTGTGGCGCAGCTTGGAAGCGCGCTTCCTTGGCATGGAAGAGGCCCCGAGTTCAAATCTCGGCACGTCCACCAGTCAATTCTGCTGATTTCCTTCTTTAGGATTTTTTTTGCGAATATTTTCCGGATTCCGATTAATAAAATTACATTGGTAAATTATCATACAGTCGGTGTATTTTTCAACACCGAGTAGTCAAAACCTCAATTTGACGAGCATTAAAGGGATATACTATATATGAACCATAGACTCCATTTTCACGATGGACTCTAAATTGAGAGCATTATTGATGTGTACGCTGATGATTGCGTCAGCTCTTGCCGGGTGTCTCGGCGGAGATGATGATGACGAGGAAGTAGAAGTAACCGTGATGGGTTGTATGGACGAAGCCGCGACTAACTATAATTCCGAAGCCGATGAAGACGACGGCTCTTGTGAATATGGTATGGCTCAGGCTGACATTATGTCCGCATATGCCTCTGGAGACATGGCATTCTCCGATGCATGGTACAACCTATCCGTATCACGAAAGTGTCGTGAATTGGGTACTAACAACCCGTGTGAAATGACAGACATGACGATTGGTGAGGCAGACACTCACGATCCTGCAGATGCTTATGATTCCGCATCTGGAGACGTTATTTCCAACGTCTACGATACTCTTTACCGATACGAGGGAGACGGTGATGGTGGTTCGATTATCGTACCACGATTGGCTACCGGACACACAGTTAGTGAAGACGGTCTAACCTACACTTTCACTCTACGTGACGACGTATACTTTAGCAATGGAGATCACATGACCTCCACTGATGCAGTATACTCTTGGTGCCGTGTTATCGGAATGGGCGCACCATCCTCTGGAGTCAACTGGATTCTAACTCAGTCATTCGACTGTAATGATGCAGATGGCAACCACGACGATTGGGGCGGCGACAGTCTGACAGTAATCGATGACTACAGTTTCTCTGTGGAAATCTTCGACCCTTCAGCTGCTTTCGTAGCGACAATCGCTTACACAGTAGGATCTGTAATCAACTCACAACTTTGTGAGGCAAACAGAGTAATTGTTGAAGATGATGTTAACACAACCGATGTTGACGAGTCATCCGACGACTACTGTCACGAATTCATGGATGAAGCACCAGTAGGCGCTGGAACAAACGCCTACATGGTATCTCAGTGGGCTCGTGGAACCCGCTTGGTAATGGAGCCTAACTGGATGTACTGGGAAGAGGCAGACTTCAACCTGAACAGAGTTGTTGTTGACCTTGTTGAGGAGACTCAGACCCGTGTCCTTGCTCTACAAGACGGGGAAGTCGACCGAGCATACATCCCATCTGCTCAGAAGACTGAATTCTGTAACAACATGGAAGATCTTCCAAGTGCAGAAGGTAAGGACGGCTTCCGTTGTACTTACCGCCAGACATACAGCGTTGTGAACGTGCCTTACAACTTCAAGCCAAAGGCAGATATGGCTGACGGAGAGGCAGACTACATCAAGAATCACGACTGTGATGGAGATGGAACCAACGATTGTAACGTACTAAGTCAGTCAGCTGTAAGGCAGGCACTAAGTTACACCCTGGACTACGATACCATCCACACAGAATCTTACAAGGGTGAATTGATCCCAATCTATGGTCCAATCCCAACCGGATTCCCATATGATGACACGCAATACGAAGTGTTCACATATGATCTTGCATATGCAGAACAAATCCTCGATGATGCAGGATTCATCCGTCAATACGACTGTGCTTCACTAACTCTAACTGGTGAGCCAACAGTTGTTGCAGAGGCAGACCGTGATGGTACTGAGTGCAGACTACCAAACGAACTCAGAATTTTGACAAACACTGGTAACGATCAGAGGATTGCTGTAGCACAACTCTGGGGACCAGCACTTGAGTCAATTGGAATTGCAAATGACAACGCTGACCAGCCATGGGCTACCGTGATTGACAACTACATCTACGGTAAGTGGGACCTTTGGGTAATCGGCTGGGGACCTGACTACTTGGACCCAGATAACTACTGGTCACCATTCGCAGGAAGTTCTGACATCGGTGGAGATGCCTACCACGGCTACTTCAACAACACCGCACTTGATGAAATCCTGCTAAATGCTAGGAAGGAACAAGATTCAGATGCTCGAGAGCAATTGTATGCTGATGCATACGAGCTTTGGGTAACTTCACCAACAATGGCTCTTCTGGGCCAATACGCTGGTGTAGGAGTCGGCTCCGAGCACATGTGCCCACCAGCATACGACGCGATCGGTGGAGACTATTTCTTCAACTGGGACAAGTTGGCGAAGGTCTCCGGATCATACGTTGGCGAGTGCTGATAACTGAAAACCAGATTTCTATCTGATTTTACGAAAACCCCCGCGTCGGGCCTGTTCCCGGCGCGGGGAAAATATTCTACTAATTCACAGGCGCTTAGCATTGAGAGAGAGAAAGGAAGGGTTCATCACAAGAGTGATTGACTATTTCTATCCTAGAGAATTGGCGGTTGTGGAATTAAATGAAGACCGGCGAATTCATCGTTCGACGGATTCTATTACTGATTCCTGTAATGATTGGAGTTACAGTATTCACATTCGCAATCGCTCAAATTATTCCAGCCGACCCAGCGGCTATTTTGTGTGGAGAAAGATGCGGTCTAGTCGACCCTGTAACTGGAAAGACTATGCTACAATTGCAACAAGAAAGATTAGGTTTGAACGAACCGAAAATCGTCCAATTCAAAATCTACATTGAAAATTTACTCGCGGGCGACTGGGGTGAATCAACCACCTACAACAGACCAACTTCAGATGTAGTCCGAGACGCTGCACCAGTGACCTTGGAAATGGCTCTCTTTGCGTTGTTGATGGGTTACCCTATCGGGATTACACTTGGTATCCTTAGTGCTGTTTGGCAGGATCAAGTGTTCGACCACATCTCTCGTTTCTTAGCAATCGCCTTTGTCTCTCTGCCGATTTTTTGGTTGGCAATGATGCTACAGTTAATCTTTGGAACAGGCCC
>DAPQ01000044.1 GCA_002502175.1 Euryarchaeota archaeon UBA19
GATTGCAAAATGAGGCGTTTGTATGGAGGTGCTGATCATGTCGATGAAAGGCATCGACATCGCTACGAGGTCAATCCCGATTTGATTGAGAGGATTGAAGCCCAAGGTCTGGTTTATGTTGGTAAGGATGAGACTGGACAGAGGTGTGAAATCATGGAATTGGAGAATCATCCATATTACGTTGGAACTCAATATCACCCTGAATTCAAGTCAAGACCAAATCGACCAAGTCCGCCTTTCCTAGGTCTGCTTAAGGCGGCTGTTGGACAAGAGATATGATTTCTCAACAGGCGATTAGATGTGGGAACAAATCGTAGATTTAGCTCACAATGAAATTGTAGCATATGCAGGAATGATGCTGATTCTAAGTGCTTTTTTCCTTGAAACTAGAGATATTTTGAACAGTAAAGAATGGCCATATCTAGTGCTCATGGCGCTAGGCTCTGGACTCCTCGCAGTAAGGGCATATCTGATTGATGAGTGGGCATTCTTCATTCTCGAAGTTGCCTGGTTTGCGGCTGCGGCGTTGGGATTGTGGTCCATTACGAAAGCAATTCAAGATTGATTATTTCTTCATAATTAGGGCTCCAATTATGATACCCAAAAAGGTGAGTTCCAATTGTTCGTGTGTTTGTGGCCATTGCATGAATTCGAACCAAGATAAATCACCCCACCAGCCCAACTCTTTGTTCATTTCCAACTGGTCGTTCAAATTAAGGAATCTCAATAGAAAATTTATCCCACTTAGAGCAATTAGATAAATTCCTGCACCCATCTTTAGATTATCTGACTGTAAAAATCCAATTAAATAAAGTCCTGAAATCAATAAAATCGAAATTATGGTTAATGAGGAAAGCATAGAAGAGATTAGCCACCTAAATTCGCCAATCTCAATCTGGTCTAAAAGTTCCAGCAGGGCAATAGCCGCCGTGGGTAATAGTAGTGTCAAAACTGAGGTGCCAACAATCATGCTGATTGTGGATGTTTGTTTTTCTTGTTGGGGGATTGAATACTGGTCTACAGAGCCTTCTAACATGATAATTGAGTATTTGATTAGACGATGAAGGTTTGCCCGACATCATATTCCCTAGTTCTTAGTCCATCCTTCCTCTGAATTATCTTCGGTTCATTCAGTAGACCAAAGTTTCTCATGGTCTGTTTTTCCAAAACCCTCTGGAATGCCCCATGTTTTTATGTAAAAATCAATAGGAATGGTACCATTTCCCCTGTCTACAGCATAGTTTTCATCGTAAATCTCCTCTACGATTGGTGCAGGCCCATCGTACGTCAAATACCAATCTTCAGGGACATCTGGACCACTCTCAGTCCCATCTGGCCCAATCCAGTTATTTTTGGAAATTGACTCCTGGTTGCCATTCCACGATCCTTCAGAATTGGTTTCATCGTCATCTTTCGCCTCTAGAGTCACATTTCTTCTTAAGACCCCCCATATCATACTCAGGCCGAAAAATTGGACGAAGAGTCCTGCCATCAAGAATGGTATCGAGAAAGCTATCATGAACAACGATTCGAATGGGTAATTTATGTCGATGGCGCCATCGCCTAACATCATGAAAGGCACTAGTGTGAAGGGCAATCCAAAGAAGAACATGAACAAGCCGAAAAATATCCCGCCTACCCTTCCAATATTACCTTCCATGATTATACGACGATTACTTGGTACCTAATATTTATTCCACGGAAGCAATTAATCCAAAACATACCATTATCTCGATGAATTTACATGGGAGTATTGGAGTGGTTCTTAGTCGATATACTGAGCTTCTTGTTATTGGCTGCTCTGTATGTATCTCTGAAGCCGAAGGATTGGGATAAAGACAAAGAAAATCAGTTCAACAAAAAAATAGGAATTATCTTGTTGTTTGCTATCGGCATTATTCTAGTTTTTTCGGATATTCCTTCGCTTATTTTATACACTATTGATTGGATTTTTGGGTCATCATTCTAACTTTTTTTGATAGCAAAAGCACCTATGATAATTCCAAGAAAAACTAATTCTAATCTCTCATGTGTACTCGACCAATAAAGAAAATCTAAGGAGAAGAGTAAGCCCACATGGCGATACTATCAACTTCATTAGAGACCTATCGAACGTTGAATCATGCAGCCCACAGATGAACAAGCAGGAGCTTGGACGGAAGCGTTTGATGAAGGTAAATTCGTACGTAAATCGAGCGAGTTTCGTGATTCCATTTCCAAAGGCGGAACTTTTGATGTGGAGAGTGGACGATACCATCTCTACATCTCCCATGCCTGTCCATGGGCACATCGAACTCTGATGACACGAACATTTCTCGGTCTTGAAGAACACATTACGGTCGATGTGGTTGATTGGAGAATGAATCGAGACGGGTCTTGGTCGTTCAATCCTGAGGAGGAAGGGGCAACAGCAGATACAATCAACGGTGAAGCCGGGTTAGAAGACGTCTACAACAGGGCTTTCGAAGGCTGGAAAGAGAGTCGTAGCATCGGCACAGTTCCTGTTTTGTGGGACAAGAAGCATGCAACGATTGTCAACAATGAAAGTCGTGAAATCATCAGAATGTTCGATCAATTTTCAAAGGAAGGATTCGGTAACGGAACAAGTCTTTGTCCACCTGAATTGATGCAAGAGATTGATTCCATGATCGACGCAAATTATGAAACGGTCAACAATGGTGTCTACAAATCCGGTTTTGCTCGTACCCAAGAAGCGTACAATGAAGCCGTCACTGCTCTCTTTGAGCGACTTGACGAACTTGAGAGGCATATGGAGGGAAGAGAATGGCTCGTCGGAGCAGCAAAAGGGCAACTGACGGAAGCGGACATTTGTTTGTTCACAACCTTGGCTCGCTTTGACTTGGTCTATGTTGTTCATTTCAAATGTAACCTTCGGCGCATCATTGATTATCCAAACCTACAGGCCTTCGTTGAACGTGTCCTTGACCTCCCTGGCATTCGAGAGACATGCCACTGGCACCACATCAAAGCGCATTATTTCTGGTCGCATCAAAACATCAACACCTTTCGAATCATCCCACTCGGTCCTCTTGAAGGGGCCCACACAAAGTAACGATGAATCAATCAACGGATACAGGTAGGACTCTAGTCGTACGATATCCCTGTAATACTTTCATGTAGCGCTTTGCAGCAAATTCCGCATCCAGGTCTGAATCTCCGGTTTCTATTCGTAGTCTACGCACTGTTAGCAGCTTGGCCGGGGTGCATATTCCAAGAACAGAATCAATTCCTGCAGTTCTCAAAACATCAGGTGAAAGTTGTAAATTCCCTCTACCAATTAGGAAGCCTTGTCCACCCATTGGAGAAAGTAGGATGGTTACATCACCATCATGTTCTGAAAGCAATTTGAGTAAATCGAATTCATTCAAATCTGTTCCAATTTGCGTACTACCAATACTCGCGTCTATGCCAAGAACAGTAGGGTTCATTCCCACCATTTCTCCTATTGTTCGAAGTGTTCCACCTGAACCCCAGATTATCAGGTGGTTGTCTACCATGAGAATTTCACGAATATGGTCTGCCAGACCTTCAACGATTTCGTCTTCACCGGATGCTTCTACACGTTGCTTAGTTCCCTGCATCCATCGAGGGCTTGCTGGAGTCATCGCCTCTGCAAACATTCGCACAACCCAACGTCCTTCACGGTAGATTTCCTCATCGAGATCTAGGACTTCGGTATTTGCAACTAATAACTCTCCATCTATCCAAGCTGACAGTACTTCAGCTGCAGCCTTTGGTGAAGCAGCAAAACAGCCAGAATGCATCTTTACTCCACAAGGAACTCCAATCAGAGGTAAGTTACCGTGACCTGCTTTTTCTAAGGCAGCTACAATATCTCGAGTGGTTCCATCTCCTCCACCATAGACCAGTAAATCGATTTCAGCGTCAAGCAAGATCTGAACCAACCCTGCAGTATCTTCAGCGGAAGTTAATCCAGAAGACTGATGGATAGTGGATATGATTCCAATTTCAGAGCCAATCCATTCCGAGCCCATTCGGCCTTCGCTTGTTACCCACTGGAAATCTGAGGTATCTTTTCTTAACCTTGTAAAATGTGCTAGAGCATCCCTGACTCTAGGCCCTGCTCTGTCCTCTGCACCCTGTGAACGGGCATATTCTGCTTGTCCATCTGAGCCCTTCAGACCCAATCGGCCTCCAAGCCCTGCATCAGGGTTGACTAGTAGTCCAATGCGGGTCATACCTCGCGCAGCAGGCACGCGTTAATATCCCCACAGTCTTACCAATTAGCGAAATGCGCATCGTTGTGGCACTAGGTGGTAATGCTCTGCTGAGGCGAGGGCAACCTATGACCGCTGAAAATCAGAGAGAAAATGTTCGAATTGCAGCCAAGGCTTTGGCACCGATTACAGATGGTAATCAATTGGTTATCAGTCATGGAAATGGACCACAAGTTGGACTTCTCGCACTACAATCCGCAGCCTACGAAGAAGTGGAGGCTTACCCCTTGGATGTGCTGGGTGCGCAGACTGAGGGAATGATTGGTTACATGATTGAGCAAGAGCTTGGAAACTTGCTTCCAATCGAAGTACCATTCGCTACAATTCTTACAATGGTTGAAGTTGATCCAGAAGACCCAGCCTTCCAAAATCCAACAAAACCAATCGGACCAATTTACACACATGAAGATGCTAAACTTCTGGAGACAGAAAAGGGATGGGTAATGAAGCCTGATGGAGAATATTGGCGAAGAGTAGTCCCCTCTCCGGAGCCTCACAGAATTTTCGAAATGAGACCTATTCACTGGTTATTGGAAAAGGGAACAATAGTCATCTGCGCGGGTGGTGGTGGAATCCCTACGATTTTCAATAGCGAAGGAAATCTAGAGGGGGTTGAGGTCGTAATCGACAAGGATAGAGCGAGTTCTCTGCTCGCCTTCGAACTAGAAGCTGATTTGCTAATCATGGCCACCGATGCTGATGGAGTCTACCTAAATTGGGGGACTGATTCTGCTGAGAAAATATCGACCACCACTCCAGATGAGATTGAGAAGCATGAATTTGAAGCGGGCTCTATGGGGCCGAAAGTTGAGGCTGCCTGCGACTTTGTGAGAAGAACTGGTCAGCGAGCAGTCATTGGGTCATTGGCCGATTTACCGGCGATGGTTGCAGGGAACGCCGGGACTCAATTTTCAATTTCATAATTAATTTGTTTTTACCTTCAAGATAGGTACTAATCCTTCAGCATCATACGTAACTCTTCGACTGAACGCTGTTCATCGAAATATACCACTTCGAGTGCGTCGAATAGTTCTGTATCACCGATTTCTTCGACAAGTGGAAGAATAGCCCCATATGTTGAGGCCGCCTTAGATTCTGTATCATATGCTTCTTGCAACATATGTTGATAATTCGAGGTATGTACTATAGGTGTGGAGTCTCGTTCTGTTATAGCTTCACCGTTGAGTTTGACAATCGCAGACCGAACCGTTGCAGCATGAGTCACAGATTCGTTAACTTCAGTATTGAAGTGTGTTGCAAGATGTAGTCTATGAATTCCGGAAACATAGGCGGCGTAGTGTGCGTACATTGCAATCGCTCGTAGTTCCCAAGCGAGTGCTTTATTCAAAGCCGCGATGAGTTCATTGTTTGCCATTGGATAACCCCACTCTGAGTGAAAGTGTGAGTCTGGGTTTTTTTAACCCTCCTCTATCAAATTGATTGCGTAAATCTGAGTTTGAATCAAAAACGATGAATTCCTCTTTGGTTGATACTTCTGCCAGATAACTTTGGCCATAATTTGGGCTTTGTAATCAGTAAATTAGGCCAACCCCTTCATAGAGGCGATTCGTCGGCGTAGCCGACGGAGAGACACGCCATGAGCATGATTACGGTAGAGTTGGGTGAAGATGGAACCCACGAATATGCCTCTGGAATCACTGCAGGAGAGGTTATTCTCAACGTTCATGGAAAGCGCTCTGGAGCCGTGGCGGCACTAATAGACGGTGTCGAGCGCGACTTTTCTCACGTGCTAGATTCTGATTGTAGCCTCGAGCCAATAAACGGCGAGAGCGAGGAAGGATTGTACATTCTGCGCCATTCTTGCGCTCACCTTCTGGCTCAAGCTGTTGTCGAGATGTTCCCTGATGCTAAGCCGACGATTGGTCCGCCAATCGACCATGGATTCTACTACGATTTCCATATGGACCCGATTGGTGATGAGGAACTAAAGGCAATCGAGAAAAAAATGAATCAACATATTCGAGCTAATCACGCCATGATCCGTGAGGAATATGACAATCAAACCCTGAGAGAAATGTTCTCAGAAAATAAATTCAAAATCGAAATAATGGATGACAAAGTAGGCCATGATGTTGGCTCCTCAGTCTATCGACAAGGGGACTTTGTAGACCTGTGTCGTGGTCCTCACGTCCCTTCGACTTCTCATCTACGTTGGTTCAAACTCACTAGCACAAGTACCGCATATTGGCGTGCTGATAGCAAGCGAGAATCACTTGTCAGAATCTATGGAATGTGCTATGCTAGCAAAGAAGGTTTGAAAGAACGTCAAAGGCAAATTCAGGAAGCAGAAAAACGAGACCACAAGAAAATTGGCAAAGAAATGGAACTTTACATGATTAACGAGATGATTGGCAAAGGATTACCCGTATGGTTACCTCATGGGGAGATTCTCAAATCAGAAATCGAGCGCTATGCCGTCGAGACTGAGGAGGCTTATGGATATCAAAGAGTTACCACTCCAGTTTTAGCAAAGCAAGAATTGTTCGAATCTAGTGGTCACCTTCCTCACTACGCAGATGGAATGTATCCACCAATGGAAATGGATGACGGAACATACTATCTGAAGGCGATGAACTGTCCAATGCATCATTTGGTATTCTCTAGCAAAAAGCGAAGTTATCGAGAATTGCCTCTGAGAATTGCTGAGTATGGTACCGTATATCGCAACGAACTATCCGGAACTCTCGCTGGACTGCTCCGAGTTCGCATGCTTTCGATGAATGACGCTCACATCTACTGTACGCTTGACCAGGTAGGAGATGAGGTGCGTGCGAACGTTCAGATGGTCAACGATTACTACCGAACCTTCGGGTTCGAGAACTTCCACTTGCGTCTATCCTTGTGGGACCCTGAGAATACTGAGAAGTATATCGGCGATGCCAATATTTGGGAATCTACTCAGGAACACTTGCGTTCGATTCTAGTCGACATGGGTGTACCTTTCGTCGAGGAGGTCGGTGAGGCGGCATTCTACGGTCCGAAAATCGATATTCAGTTTACGACCGCGCTCGGGCGTGAGGAGTCGATGTCCACCATACAGTTGGATTTCGCGGCGAAGGATCGCTTCGAGTTGAGTTACAAGGATGAGAATGGTGAGGAAAATGGTGAGGTCTTCGTAATTCATCGGGCGCCTCTATCGACTCACGAACGCTTTGTTGCTTTCTTGACTGAGCATTGGATTGGTAATTTCCCTACTTGGCTATCTCCGATACAAGTTCAGGTAATCACCATATCAGAAAAGCAAATTGAATATGCGGCTGAAGTAAAAACCGCTTTGGAATCTGCTGGAGTTCGCGTAAAAGTTGACGATTCTGATGCTACCATTGGTAAGAAAATCCGAATGCACAGAAAAATGCGACCCGCTTACATGTTGATTCTTGGCGAGGATGAGGCGGCGAATCAAACCGTCTCTATTCGGGCACGAAATGGCGACCAATGCAACGGTGTTCCTCTGGATCAATTCGTATCTGACTTATTCGCAGAAATTACGAATAGAGAGAGAGAATTGGGGCTAGTTCCAGACTCGGAATAATCTCAGATTACCCTACGACGTAGGTTCTCAAGTAACTCGTCTGCTTTTCCTAAAGCGGTCAAACAATCTTGGATTTCTCCGGAATCTAAAGTTTCAGCCGCTTCCTTCACCGCCGCCTCAGTTGCCCTACGGGACTCATCCGTGGGGCCAATAGAACTCGAATCGAGACGGCGGCGGAGTTCAGACCATTCAGATTGGACAAAGTCCAACAATTCTCTGGCTTCACTAGCCTCTGACTCGTAGGATGCTAAATCGTTGGTTAACGAAGTTAGAGATTGTGAGGCGTTAACCCATTTGCCAGATGAGGCAGCAATTTCCACTTCCTCAAGCCTTGATTGCCAAACTTGACTGGCTTGGCCTGTTGGAAATCTATCTGAAATCTGTTTCTTCTGTCGTAATGCCCGCTGGACTTCTTGCATAGCATCCGAAGTTTCTCTGACTTCGCGTGCTAAACTATCTGCAAGACCCTTGGCTAGAGGCGCGTCACCCTTAGCGAAGGCTTCCTTGGCTTCTGCTAGTCGTTCTGCATTGGATAAGGCCAATTCACCTTCTGCCGAATTTAGTGCAGCTTCGGCATCCGCAATTGCAATCTCTGCCTCGTCGCCAGAGGCCTCTAGACTGTCGATATGAGCTGGAATCGAATTTGCAATATGCAGTGCATCGGCTGGTTCTTCTGCATCCATCGCTTCCTTTGCTGCTCTCAGAATACCTCTAACCGCGTCGGATCCAGAACCTGACTTAGCCGCTATAGCCTTCTCAGCGGTGGCTATGGAATTGGCTGCTTCTTGCCAATATTTTTCTATCGCTGCTGCTTTTGTTTTTGCTAGTCGATAAAGGGTCTCAGCCTCTCTAAGAGAACCGTGTCCAGCCTCTCTATCTCCCATTTCGAAGGCCTTTCGGGGGCCTTGGACTACAGGGGCGATTTCTTCTGACTTTTCGACCGACGAAAGCGAATCACTGCGAATTGCATCGATATCTACTGCCATTTCCATGATTCGCTTTGCTTCTCTATCCGCCTCCTCGATTAGAACCATTCCTCGTGCCGGATTTTTCCAACCCTCATCACGTGCTTGTTGAATCAAAGAGGAGGCCTGTTCTAAGCCAGAATTCTTCGAGCGTAACTCAAGCATTCTTGCTTCGGCTTGGTCTAATTCATAGGCGAATTTTTTTCTTTCTTCGTGAACATCGTCTCTAGCCAATAAGTCAGGGAAAATCATCGCAATACAAGCAACTGCAAATACTCCTGCAATCATTAAGTCAAGATTTAGAGATATTACTATTGCAATCCCCAGAGCAGTTCCTGCTAGGCCGGAAAACGCTCGTAATCTCCTGGTGGAAAGAGAACTACCTAGGGCGCTTCGCCAATGTAGCAGAAGACTTGTTGCTACAACAATCAGTATGACAGAAGCAAGAGCTCTGTCTCCATCTCCAAATGAATCGATTGCCATAGCGATAACCATCGGCCAAGCAAGACCGCAGGCGATGGCAATTCTAGAGCGCTCTACTGGCCCATGGTCGATTAGATCCATCAACATTAGAGCCGCAACGAACATAGCGATTACAGGACCCATTCTAGGCAGGAGTTCTACACTACCATCCATAGCTGGAAATAACCACCAACCAGCAGAGGTAATCAGTAACAAAGTTCCTGCCATTGCTACCTTCTCAACCCTTGAGCGATGCTGGGCGATTACCCGATCAGCGTGGTCGGGTGGTAGAACCATACCCCTAGACCAAGGCCCATAGGTCAAGAGTCGAGCGGTTGTTTGTACCCAGCGGAAATGCTACTTTGGGGTTAATTTAGTCTTCAAAACGCTGTGGGCCCCACAACATTCGGGCACCGATGGCTAAGCCCGCAAGAACTAGGAAAACACCGAGAATCACTTGAAGTGGCCCTGAGTCAGGGTTGACGATAATATTGGAATCAATAGCAATTGAATTGTCCTTCTGTTCGCTATTTTCCCATTCTAAGCGAAGGGGTAATTCTCCGGCTCTATCAAGCGGAATTACCAATGAAATTCCAACCACACCTGGACCTACAGAGGTTGCCCAAGGTATGTTGATGTAATCTGAACAAAGTTCTCCGCTGCACAGTCTACCTATCGCCGGATCCCCACCAATGTTCTGTACTACTACGTATAATTCGATGGTTTCCCCAACTGTCGGAGTACCATCATAACTTACGTTCCAAATGCTGATGTTAGCACCCGGAGCTGGTTGTACCGCAATTGAAAAAGAGAGCATGTTCATGTTGTCTTTTGAATCCCAAGACATCAAGATAAACCAGTGACTACCGGCTTCCAATGGTTCAATTTCAAAAGTTTCTATATCCGTAAATGATTGGTTTTCAAATTGTGCTTCTTGGTTCAATATGAATGTCCATCTGGTGTCATAAATAGAATCCAAATCATCGTAAGAATTGCTTAAGTTCACAGTAATTAGTTCATCAGCCCTAGCGGGTTGTTCAGCAGAAATCATAACATCATTTGAGTAAATATCAGGGAGAATTGTTGGGCCTGCACCGTCAAGGACCAAAATTACCCAATCGTGATGTACGGAGTTGCCTGCATCATCTGCAACCATCAGATGAAGAGAGTAAGTTGTTGCAGGTTTTGACTGATGACGGTCTGCAATCTCTAGATTCATGTTGTTTACATTTTCACCTTGTGGGAAGCGACTTTGAGCGAACATCTGATTCCAATCTATGTGTCTCCATTCACTGCTTCGATTACTTGTAATCTCAATTGTCGTATCCAATCCTGATTCATCTGAAGCAGAGATATTAATCTGCAAAATATCCTCGCTTCCGATTTCGATAATTCCATCGCTAATGTCAATTGCAACCTCTCCATTCTCTGTCGATTGGGCAACAAAGGATGCTTCCCAGATGGGAGATTCTCCGTCGATTACGACATTTTCGAACCACTGACTAGTTGAATCAAATTGATCTGTACATTTTACCACTGTGCTTAGTACCTCTCCATGACTGAAATTGAATTCAGATGGAGTAATGGAAACAAAAGGCTGGTCGCTGCTCAGCACAACTGAGCCATTATTGGTGAATGTCCAACTTATCTGGGTATCATCTAGGTGGCTATCTACACAGTTTACCTCGTAAGTGGTAGATCTGTCTAATGCGAGTTGTGTACTACTACTCAGACGGTTTGCGACGATATTCGGTGGCGCGTTTTCACCCAAACTGATTCTGATATCGCTTGCCACTGGAACGGCGGAGCGATTGACTGTGAACTCGCCGGGCGAGCCCTCGATTACATCTGCCATCGCTGAGTAGCGGTATTCATATGGGCTCGGAAGGAAGATTGTGAGAGGAACTTCTTCGACTGCCGCGCCGGTGCGTGGCAGGTCGAGCAGGCGAGTACTGCGACCGTCAGTAGCGCCTGCTAGCTCTACTATTTCGGTCCAGCCCCACGAACCATTTCGGAACATCACAGGACCGGGACTTGGTGGGTTGGCGATGATTGTGATATTGGTTGGTTCGAATGCTTCGTGGTCAAGCATGCAACATCCCGCGCGCTCGGAATTATTCCATACGCGATTCTCTAAATATGGAGTGAATAGGTCAATTTCACTCTGGTTAAGATAGTCGTCTCCGTCCCCGAGATACATATCTATTTGCTTACGAACACCTAGAGTTGGATGAATCAAATGTTCGGTGCCATGATAATCAGATATGGAGAAGTTGAGAGTCCAAGTCGCTGTGATATTCGAGTTTGCCACGATTGGGTCGTGGATTTCCAGTGTTGCCCAACCGTCGTATGGGTCGAGGTCTTCTGGAATACCGTGTGCATCCGCGCTCGCGATTGGAAGGAGTGGAGTCAACATCAATGTCGTCAACAGAATTGCGAGTGTGGTTCGATTCATTCATTCACTTCCGGGGTGGATGATTGTTGAGCCATCGAAGTCGATGGCGAGTGGAATAATTCGATGGCTATCTCCTAGTTCGGCGGTAAGTTGGGCCCGTAATCCAGCATCGCCATGAGCCAGGAAGAAGCCACCTCCGCCGGCGCCGAGGAGTTTTGCTCCGCTGGCGCCGAGTGCGAGGATTCGGTCGTGGAGAGCATCTAGTTCCTCATTTGAAACACTGGCAGTAATTCCGCGCTTGGCCTGCCAAGCGGCCTCGAGTAGCGCTCCAAGCCCAGCCAAGTCTCCACATTCTAAGTGGGCTTGGGCCTCGTCTGCCTGCGCGCGAATGGCGCGCAGCCTCGAAAGTCTATCTGCTTCATCTTCGGGTGATTCCGACAGCACCGAACTCGCCCGACGACTCATGCCAGTGAAGACAAGCGTGAATTCTGATTCAAGTCGCTCGAGAACATCATCTGTCAGATCGAGCGGCTCGACAAGGACTCCATCAGACCCAAATGAAATCGAATTGACACCGCCAAAAGCCGCTGCGTACTGATCTTGCCGCCCTATTGGTTGGCCAAGAATATCAATCTCAATTTTACAAGCTTCTTCGGCTAATTGCCTTGCAGAAACTTCCCTTCCAGCAAAATTGTGTAGAGCGTTTAGAAGGCCCACAGTTACGGTGGATGAGGAACCCAATCCTGTTCCGCGAGATGGTATATCGGCGATGGTGGTAATCTCTACTCCAGAGGTGACTCCGGTCATTCTCATGGCTTCACGGACTAATTCGTGTTCAATTTCCTCAAAATTATCGACTAATTCCATTTTTGAGTAAGATACTCGAACCATATCATCAAATCGAGCATTTACAGTTACATGGATGTAACGATTTAACGCCAAAGAGGTGACACGTCCACCGTTTTCTTCTGAATTAGCGAACCAATCAAGATCGGTTCCACCACCGCAGAAAGACACCCGCACTGGCGTACGCGAGATAATCATCGACTGTTCGGCGCAATCATCCGACTTCAAGACGACGGAGAACGGTTTGGGCTAATTTTACCAAGGGTAAGGGCTATCAAATGGCGGCGTTGGGATTCGTCGGAGGACAAGGTATGAGCGACCTGATTACCATGGACGATCTAACCAATGACGAGATCTTGGAAATACTCGATGCGGCTGAAAGGTTGTTACCGGTTGCAAATGGAGATGTATACGCTCCATTACTACAAGGAAAGGTACTTGGTAACTTATTCTTCGAGAATTCAACCCGAACTAGAATGTCTTTCGAATCAGCCATGAAAAGACTCGGGGGTGAGGTGGTAAACCTTAGTTCGGTAGGCTCCAGTGTCGCCAAGGGAGAGACGCTATACGACACTATGCAAATGGTTGATGGTTACTCTGACATAGCAGTAATTCGTCATCCTCGACAAGGTGCTGCACAGTATAGTGCGGACGCAATTGGAATTCCAGTTCTAAACGCAGGGGATGGAGCAGGGAACCATCCAACTCAGACAATGCTTGACCTTTTCACAATTCGACAAGCTCATGGAAGTCTAGAAGGATTGAATGTTGTACTAGTTGGTGACCTCCGCTATGGAAGAACTACTCACTCCTTATCCCATGCACTAGTTAGATTCGGGGCCAAGTTAACTCTAGTGTCCCCCGAAAGTCTTCGGATGCCGACTGAAATCGTTGGCGATTTACAATCACACGGTTCAGATGTTGTCGAAAGTGAGAATTTGGCCGGAGCGATTGCAGATGCGGATGTCATCTACATGACCCGAATCCAAAAAGAGAGATTCCCTGATGAAGATGAATATGCCAAGGTCGCGGGAATCTACAAAATGACTGCGGATGACTTGGCTGTGGCCAAAGCAGGGATGATTGTCATGCACCCACTTCCTCGAGTCGACGAAATTGACCCGAGTGTCGACTCGACACAACACGCGAGATATTTCCAACAAGCCTTCAATGGTGTTCCAACAAGAATGGCTCTTCTTTGCAGAAGTCTCGGTGTTGAAGTTCCAGAGGAGGTGGGCGAATGAGTGAGATGAGACGTGTTACTGCAATATGCAATGGAACAGTAGTCGACCATATTCCAGCAGGAAAGGCATTGCAAGTAATGCAAATGCTGCGAGTGGACATTGGCCGATCTAATCCAATTAGTTTGGTAATGAATGTTCCAAGTGGAAAGGCTGGTCGAAAGGATGTATTGAAAATCGAAGACCGCGAATTAACTCAGGAAGAGTTGGATAGACTCGCACTGATTGCTCCTAACGCTTCAGTTGCGATTATTCGAAATTACAGCGTGGCTGAAAAACGCCAAATCGAGCTCGGTTCAGAATTGGTAAATATCGCTCGATGTTCATTCTGGAATTGTATAACCCAAAACTCACGAGAACCACTGCCTCACAAGTTGCGAGTGATTTCCGCTGATCCACTTGACCTAAGGTGCTCATATTGCGGTCGCTCTCAATCGATTGAAGAATTGGCCGAATCAATCCTATGAGGCCTCCGGATGGTCAGAATAGAAGCGGTCTATGACGGCAATCTGAGATGCTCTGCAACACACATACCCTCAGGTCAAACCTTGGTCACTGATGCTCCAGTAGACAACATGGGAAAGGGTCAGTCCTTTTCCCCGACTGACCTTTTGGCTACATCTATGTTGAATTGCATGATGACGATTAT
>DAPQ01000026.1 GCA_002502175.1 Euryarchaeota archaeon UBA19
TCTTCAGTAGATTCTTCTAATTCTGGTTCAGCCTCAACTTCTTCGAATATTGTAGGTTCTGATTGAACAGGTGGAGCTCTCCAGGTAGTTAACCGATCTAGAACGCCTCCTTCTGCCGGATTGTGTCTCTCATCGATTAAGTCCCGTAATAGGCGGATTACCCTACGTGGATTACCATCTGTATGTTGGTGGATTGCAGTAAGAAGACTCGGCCTGATATTCCACTTTTGATTGGCCGAGCGAGAGATTCTACGATTGCTAAGAATCTGGATTTGTTTCTCGTCTAAATTCTGTAAATTATGAGGGTCGTCGAATATACCCAACACTCCTTCATCCAACCCTGCCAATTGAGAGGGAGTAATTGCGACTACGACAAGTGCCCGAAGTCTCTGTAGTAAGGGGGCTAATCGAGATAGCATATGATTCAAGTCTACATTTGCAGGATAATCGAAGGCGATTAGAGGCAGAGTTCCTGTTTCTTTGTCAAGTATCTCAACCATCTTGTCGGAGACCTGTTGGATTGAAGGTGGGATGTCAAAGCCTCCGAGATATACAGACAACTCATGGATTATCCCCTGAACAGGGTCATCGGCTTCTGGCCAGAACTGTCCTATGTATGGTCGGCGCGATGTAGTAGAGGCTAGGGCGTTGAGGAATGAAGTTCTACCCGAACCACGATCTCCAACCAATAGTAGCATTCGTGGGGTTTGGGAAATTAGGTGCTCACGCCATTCCGACAGTAAGCGATCTCGCCCAACTAGATATTCCGCGCGATTTGCTTCGATTGGACGCAGGTCGAAGGGGTTGCCTCGTAATGGAGGCAAATCGAGTATCGATGCGGGCCCTTCAGCCATTATCGCGTACGCGAGCCTATGAGTACATAATATTCACGTATTCTCACGCATTGAAGATGTGAAATTAACGTATTTTTAGGAATTTTCAGATAGTAAAATATTCTAATTGTCTTGCAGTAGTACGTTTTATGGGTAGCAATATTAACGCTTTACTAACGCTTCTCTAATGCGTTAACAATGCGTTAACGGCTAAATTAACGCTTTTTTGAGGCTAAAGAAAACCATATTTGACCCAACTTAACCCCTATTTGATTGAGATTATCAGTATTCTTGGCTGAGTACTCATTAGAGTCTCAAGTAGGCATTTTCGGATTAATCACCACGAAGTGCTTAGAACCGGAAGGTTGTCGCGAGGTTTGGTGAAACAATGCCTGTTGACAACAGCCGATTGAGTGGATTCTACAAACTATCAGTTCCAGAACGAAGAGCCATGCTCGCAGAGCTTGCTGGCCTTAGCGAAGAACAAGTCCAGGCTTGGGCAAATGCTGAACTAGACGAAGGTACAGCAGACAGAATGATTGAGAATGTAATTGGTAGATATTCACTACCCATCGGTGTTGCAACCAACTTCATTATCGACGGAGATCACTATGTTATTCCATTTGTAGTTGAAGAAGCAAGCGTTGTCGCGGCCGCATCAAACATGGCCAAGAGATGTCAGAAGAATGGTGGCTTCGTATCAAACAATACAGACCCGGTTATGATTGGACAAATTCAGGTAGTTGGATGTGAAGATCCTGAGGCTTCTCGAGATGCTATCCTTGCTGCTAAAGATGAATTGATAGAATCCTGTAACGAAGTCGATCCGATTTTAGTGAAATTTGGTGGCGGATGTAGGGATGTTGAAGCAAGAATAATCGATACTGATTCAGGTCCGATGATTATCGTTCACATTCTGGTAGATTGTCGAGATGCAATGGGAGCAAATGCAGTCAACACAATGGCAGAAACTATTGCTCCGAGAGTAGAAAGCATCTCTGGAGGAACTGTGATTCTTCGAATAATTAGCAATCTAGCAGTTCATAGGTTGGCAAGAGTCAGTGCTACATTCACTCCAGAAGAGATGTCCGATACCGGTGACGACCCATCTAGAGGCGCGGAAGTGATTGAGGGTGTCTTGCAAGCCTACCATTTCGCAGCAGCAGATCCATTCCGTGCAACTACTCACAATAAGGGAATAATGAATGCAATATCACCTATTGCAATTGCCTGCGGACAAGACTGGAGAGCTGTGGAATCCGGCGCTCATTCATACGCATCACACGAGCGCAGATATGGTTCAATGACTCATTGGGAAAAGGACGCAAATGGAAATCTAGTCGGTTCTATTGAGATTCCAATGGCTGTTGGATTGGTCGGAGGGGCGATTACAATCCACCCAGGAGCCCAAGCAAATGTAGCACTTCTAGGCATTAACTCCGCGGATGATCTAGCGAAGGTAATGGCCGCTGCAGGTCTGGCACAAAATCTCGGTGCTCTTCGAGCCCTTGCAACAGTTGGCATACAGGCGGGTCACATGAAGCTGCACTTACGCAATATGATTGCCAGTGCAGGCGCCTCCCCAGATGAAATCGAGCCTGTTGCCGCTATCGTTCGAGAAAGTGGCGAAAGAATCACCATGGCAGCGGTAGAATCTGCATTGCAACAGGTTCGTGGCGAGTAATCACTCATCACCTTGAGCCGCTTCCATCGCTAGCGCCTCTTCGGATGGTGCTTCCGAGAACTCTTCGATAGTCATCTGTTCATCAGAAAGTGATGCGGCTAACTGTGCACTGGTAAGTCCAGCCTTTCCAGCTTCTGCCCTAAACCACTCTCTTACCTTCTGGTATTCAACTTCAGGGCAACCGAAGTATTCTGCAAACCTGCGAGTTGTGGTTAATCTCCTGGTCAATCCATCCCTGCGCCTATCGATGAAACCCAATCCGGCTAATTCCCTTACGCGATCGTAAGCCTTAGGGCCAATCATATCGACCAGTTGGGCTTGCTTCATCGGTTGATGATACGCGATGAGTGCCGCCGCTGGTAGCAATCTTGCTGGAACATCCGGCCTAACCGATTCTGGAAGATGGGAGGAAAGTGTAGGCCTAACCTCGAAAATCCATCGGCCTGCTACTTCTGTTAATTGCAAAGCAGAGTCTCTTCGACGCTTAATGGTAGCACGAAGGTTTTCCAAAGCACCGGAAACCTCTGAACGAGTTTTACCTGTTTGTTCCATTAGTTCCTCGACCGTCATGGAGCGACCGGCGCTGAAAAGAATCGCTTCAAGAATAGTCGATAATTCGACAGAATCAGACATCGATTTCCACCTCCATCTCTGGCTTCGGATTAATCTTCTCAGTTAGCACATCAAAATCATTGTAATCGGGGTGCAAATCTTTGATGGAAATCAAACCATCACGGCCTGATTTCTGAGTTAAGTCCGCATAACCTCTGTGAGTTAGGAATAGTGCTGAGACCAAGGCAGTAACCTGTGCTTCGGCCTCCGCTTCATCGAACTCTAAACCACCTTCTACCGATTTGTCCCTAAGGTAGGTTGCAATATCCTTCAGGTCGACCGCCATATCGCCTTCATCTGATCTATCTCTGAGGGCATTCCAAGTTCGTCGAAGGTCTGCTTCCAAATCCTCGATATGAAGGCTACCGGAGAATCTAGCCCTTGCCTTTGCATGAGCTTCTCTCCTCTCCTTGGCGATTTCCTCTCTGAGTTTCAAATCCTCTGAGATTTGTTTAGCACTCTGTAATCCCATTAGTAATTCACCAAGAGTTACGGGGCGACTTTCCTCTCGATGTATTCTACCTTCGAACATCGAAGGAAGTACATTGTCCGCCGCACCTGTCATAAC
>DAPQ01000079.1:0-28456 GCA_002502175.1 Euryarchaeota archaeon UBA19
TAGAGTGGAATAAGTACTACGAGGAGCGATTTCCTTTCCATGCTAGATTTTGATTGAGATGCGTTGAAAAATATTTCTCTATAACGGTAGAGGAAGTAATTCTACTTAACCCTCCATACGCTATGTTCCGGTTTTTCTTTCTTCCCAATTAGTATTCAAAATAATCCAAATAGTTAGATTATTCTGAGGTTTCTTTCTCATCAAGGAATCCTTTAGATTCAGTCCAATCACTGACGCTCTCTAGCCTCTTTAGCCATCCTTTAGCCTCTTTAGACTTGGTTGTTCTAACTAACCAAACGCCGCCGAAGATTGTATCCCAGAGGCCCAAATCACCTCTAACGCGATACATGATGTAATCGACTAATGGTGGTATGAGACATAGGAAACCGAGTGCGTTGAAAATTTGAGCCCCTGTTGAATCTCCAAAAGATCCTTCTGCCATCACTACGAATAAGACGAATATACCATACAAAACAAAAATAGTTGTCATACCTTTCACTGCGATATATATCGAAAATGGTGATTCTCCTCTGGCATTGATGTAGCGCGTTCGACTAATCCAATTACCCACGGTTCGATTACCGGCATAATTAGGCATAAACCAGAGATTGAACACGATTAGACCTAATCCTAGCATAACAAATATTGTTGGATTGAAAAATGCGCCCCAAGCTGAAAGAGCGATTAGAGGTATGGACCAACCATAAGTCACAGCGAAATCGAAGAGTCTTCGTATAAATCTCTGACTTTTTGTCGCAAGTTCGAAACCTTCAGGCAGTTCTTTCTTAACCCTTGGAGCTCTAGGTTTCTTTTCTTTAGGAGGCTTAACTTTCTTCGGTTTTTTTGCTGCCTTTTTTGGCTTCTCTGCGGGCGGTTCTTTTACTGCCTCTTTCTTTGGTTTTACAACCTTAGTTTCTGGAGGTTTCTCTTCAGCCTCTATATTGCTGGCTTTTTCTAATAATCCCATAATTTTCCCTCATTATATTCGGTCAGGCACCGTAAATTTCACCCATTGATTGGAAGATTGTAAATCCGGGGGATTGGACAAATTCATTTATCTTGTCGTCGGGTAAATCCCCAAGAACTCGATTTATCATCAAGAAGAACTCCTTCCGGACCTCTTCATCCGCCTGTGTCGGGTCATTACCTACGGATTGGAATAAAGTAAAATCATCCGATTCTATGAAGGTATTAACGAAATCATCAGGCATACTACCTAACAAGTCATTTACAACCGAGAAGAATTCATTGAATTGGTCTGTGCCCTTAATTTCCTCCGTTATTGGTTCGGATTCCTCTTCTGGTTCTTCTTCCTCAAATTCTATTTCTGGGGCAGAAATAAGTTCGACGGTGGGTTTGATATTACGCATCTCAGCTTGTTGTTTCTTCCGTAGAACTATAATTTCTCTATCTAATTCTGAGCCGAATCTATCTGAAAATCGGTCCAATAGAGTTCCAACTTCACCGGTTGCAATTCTGTCAATATGCCCATACATCTGATCTCTTTTATCATTGGATAAGGCTGGGTTTTCTTGTTTCCGTTTAGCCCAAGCCGAATTAAAATCCTCGTCCGAATCTGATTGCGGTTCGGTCGTGGTTGTGGCTGATTCATTTGCCACGTCAATACCTGGAGGAGGGGGCGGGCTAGGCATAGGAGGTGTATCAGAGAATTGGGTATCTAATTCGCTTGGTTGAGGTGGAGGCATGGTAATGCCTGGAGGAGGGGGTGGAAGTGGTAAATCATCCATCTGTTTCTCCTCTTCATCCGACAAGCGTACACCCCAGCAGGTCGATGTCTAATGAACCCACTATTCAACATTCTGTGACTTAGAGTATAGAATCGGTGACTCATGGACCCACTCTTTCAGCCCAACCTTTGAGGCTCAAGAACACAGACATAGCCTCGCTTACCTCGAATATATCCCCTGTGGAGCCAGAAATTTCTGTGCCTTGCAGACTAGCAGTCACGTCATCTTGGGTCAATTGAATCTTAGACCGTTCAGAACCTGAAAATGCCACTGCTTCTACCAGTGGATCGAATGGATTAGAGCCATCAGGATCTAATCTCTCAAAGGGAACTTCTGTGACGCGCAAACCACATTTTCCGTGAAGACTTCCTAAATGTCGAATAACTCGTTTGATATCTACAGTGACGTTTTCATCGGTTTCACCGGCTGTACCTAGGACAACGGATTTGTCAAGCTTTACCAACTCCCAAAATATGCCAGTTTCTTTACCGAATACTGCTAGATTGTGATCAGCCTTCAATCTGTCAATTCTTTCATCCGACAATACAGACTCTGCCAGTGAAATAATTCGATTTTTACTTGTTCCCCGCCCCGAAGCATTAGTATTATTTCTATTCAATAATTCATGAAATTCATCCAAAATTAGCCGGTAACCAGTGGATTTTTCACCAATAATTCTTAGTTTATCTAAAACACTTTGTGTACCTATTTCTATTCTATCTGCCCAACCACTGTTAGGTCCAGTTAATACTGTATTTACTTCCAAACCTTCGCCACGAATATACGACACAATTTCTCTTCTTGCGTTTGAGTCTAAACCCATCAAATTTGGATCTCTAACATGAATATGGAATCCTCTGTGCCCAGAAAATGTAAATTGAGCAAATTCCCTTTTCATATCGAATTCAGGTTCTAAGAAATCATTCCATAAACTCCAGGCTTGTTCTTGGATCAATGCGATCATGGATGGGAAATCAGCGTCAGACACACCCGGTAAATGGTCGCCATCTAGATCGAAAATTAGGTCAGCGCCTAACCATCCCTTATCGAGCATTTTTCTCTCCATCGGTTTACGATAATATGCTGTGCTGTGAAACGAGGAGTGAGGTCCTCTCTGTTGTAAATACGATAATAGTGAATCCTCAGAGGTAAAGCCACGATGGCGGTCAACTGGTTTATCACCCCACTGGATGAACATCCATTCCCTATTTCTCAACCGAGGTGGAGTCCAGAGATCATCAACGGATAAACTGGCATAATACCTAGAGAAGCGAAGCGCAAAGCGACTCCATCCTCCGGACATAATAATTCGAAATCGAAGGCGGCTGATGAACTCAACGCAAAGATGGTGTCAATCCAGGTTCAAATCCTGAACTTCTTTTCCATCTGTAGACGGCGCAGCTCCCGTTTTTTCAACATAAGCCTCTATACACAAATATTCTCCATCCAATACGATAGCCTCTCCGAATGTGAGGGCTTTACCTGTTACTGCACAAACCGGGCCTAATTGGCCTGAAGCTGTTGATAGTTTGGAGGGGTCTGGCATATTCTGTTGGAACAGTAATTGCTTCTTGATACTTACTTAGAATCTGATTGCGGTATACAAGTGATTTTTTACTAGAGGGAGATGCCATGAGTCATGGAATCGGAAGATATCCACATCCGAATAGGGCATTCCCCAGATCCCGATGATGCATTCATGTTTCATGCGCTTACTACAGGAGCAATGGAAACTCCAGGGCGCCATTACGAGCATGTATTGCTAGACATTCAAACCCTGAATGAAAAAGCGCTAAACTCAGAATACGAGATTTCCGCAGTAAGTATACATTCATTCCCAAAAATTATTGAAAATTATGCACTAATGAATTGTGGAGCATCAATGGGCGAAGGGTATGGTCCGATGTTGATTGGTAACGAGCAGTTGACTTCGCAAGAGGCAAAATCACGCACCATTGCCGTTCCCGGGTTGGATACCTCCGCCTATCTGGCTTTGAGATTAGCCTGGGGTGAGGTAGATGTCGAAGTAGTCCCATTCGACGAAATTTTACCATCTGTCGCTGACGGAAAATATGATGTTGGGTTAATTATTCATGAAGGACAACTAACATGGAAAGATGAAGGCGTATACCTAATCCAAGACCTAGGTGTATGGTGGAACGAAAAAACCGGTTTACCATTACCTTTGGGAGGAAATGTGGTTCGACGTGACTTAGGAGAAGATCTCTGTAATTCATTGGCTAACGATGTTAAAAAATCCATTGAGCATTCACTAAATGACCCAGACACCGCTCTAGAATTTGCCAAACTATGGGGCAGGGGAATTGATGATGAGACAAACAAAGAGTTTGTACAGATGTACGTAAATTCACGTACGCTCGATTATGGCCCAGAAGGCAGGGCTGCGGTTCGATTATTTTTGAAAGAAGGCCAAAAAATAGGGTTAGTCGATGACGAATTAGACACTGATGCGATAGAATTTATCGGGGTGAATGAAGATGACTGAAAACATACCTGAGAGGTCAGAGTTTGATTCGGTTGATCCAGCACCACCTAGCAGTGAACGTAGTGTGGCAGATTTGCGAGAAGTCCTATGTAATGAGGACGAAAAGATGTTTCAAAGGATGAGGGCATTGTTCGCATTGCGTAACATTGGTGGCAAGGATTCAGTTGAAGCATTGGCAGCAGCCTATGAGTCACAGTCCGCTTTATTGAAACACGAAATAGCCTATGTCATGGGACAGATGCAAGACCCGCATGCTGTACCTCACTTAATTGAGAGATTAGAAGATGGAGAAGAAGATGTAATGGTCCGACATGAAGCTGCTGAAGCATTGGGAGCTATTGGCGATAGGACCGCATTAGAGGTTCTAGAAAGATTCGTTGATGATGATGAAGTAGTGATTGCAGAATCGTGTGAAGTTGCACTTGACTTACTGGAATGGGTGGCAAGTAAACGCTTGGATTATTCAGAATAATTACCCAAGTTTAGCCCAAACGGGTTGTTCTTCCAATTTGCATACTTCTTTCAAAAATAGCAACAAACCTTCTGTTGAATTAGCATCCAGTGTATTTCTCACTTCATTGTCGAAATAATATTCCATCCTATTTTTGTCAATACCGGTTTGTTGGGATGAACTTTCAATTACTTTGGTCTTCCAATCAGAATCGGTGTTGAAGGATTGATAATTTTGAATTAATTCGTTGTGTATTTCCGTAATTTGTTCTATAGGCCCATCCTTTCTACAGGCAAATACACCAAAGACCATAGGTAAGCCAGTTACCTTTGTCCATTCGCCACCTAAATCTAACGCGACCAATTCTGGATATTGGGATGCTGCGGCTAGTGCTCTATCTCCAATCAATAGTGCCCCATCGCATAGATCCAACATAGAATTAAGATCCGGTCCAGTCTCCACACATTTGGGATCTAAGCCCCGATGTTTAAGCAACCAGCGGAGTAGTACTTTAGAGGTTGAAGAATCAGATGGTAGTGCAATATCACGCATTTGATCTATATCTCTTGAACCGAAGAGAATTACCGAACCTACGGCGCCCATTGCAACAATTCCAAGGTCAGGTAGTAACATTAGTTGATCTGAATGTTTTGCAAAATCCGCGGTTGGTATTGGCGCCGTTAAACAATCCTTACGAAGAACATGACCAGTTAGCCACGCAGGTGGAGCGGATAATACAGACCAACGTTCATCTAAACCGTGAAACAGTGGATCGCAATTAGTGAAGGCAACCCGACCAACGACGCTTGTCCACGACATATTATCCACATCTAATTGAGCAGAGGCAAACTGTTAATCTCATGTTTCTGCGGTCGAATCATTTCGAATTTGGAATATATTGAATTCCTTCTTATCGAGCATTGGTTGGTGTCCTCAATTAAATTTACTAAATCATCTACTTGGGAATCCAGAGGGGTAGTGCTTCCCGCCGAATGCATAATTTCCTCGTGACCTACAGTGCCATCAATATCATCTGCCCCAGATACCAATGCCATCTGTGCCACGTAATCTCCAATATTCATTCGATAGGCCTTGATATGAGGTATGTTATCTAACATCAAACGGGAAATAGCGATTGTTCGTAAGATCTCATTCGAAGTCGCCAATTGGGCCTCGGGTAGCCTAGTATAGTCCGGTAAAAATGGATAAGGGACAAAACATTGGAATCCATTAGTTTCATCCTGCAGTTCCCTAAGTAATTCTAGATGAGTGATTCTGTCTTCTATCGATTCTATTGTGCCAAAAAGCATCGTACAATTAGTTGGAATTCCTAATTTATGAGCTTCTCTGTGTATCTCTAAGTATTCACTACTAGTTTCTTTCCCCCGGCAAATTCTATCGCGAATTTTGTCGACCAGAATTTCAGCTCCACCACCTGGTATAGAATCTAAACCAGAGGAATGTAGTTTCTGGAGGGTTTCGTGGACAGATAAATTAGACCTCTTCGCCAAGTGTTTAATCTCCACTGCTGTAAGAGATTTGATGTGAATATGTGGAAATTTCTTTTTGGCACTACTGTACAATTTTTGATAATGGTCGATTGTCCAAGTAGGGTGTAATCCACCTACTGAATGGACCTCATCAATTTTGTCAGAATACGGTTCAATTCGATGTAAATATTCCTCAACACTCAACTCATAGGCATCAGAATGTCGTGGACCCTTTCTGAATGCGCAAAATCTGCAAGCCAAAACGCAAATGTTTGTTGTGTTTACATGAAGATTTTGATTGAAAAATATTTGATTATCAAATCGAGATTGTTTCACCATATTAGCTAATGAAAAAATGGCGTTGAGGTCAGCCACCTGGTATACATCAAGGGCTTGTTTTCTGTTAATCCTACCATTTTCAATTAATGATTCTAGTGCCTCAGTTAATACTGAATTGGATGATACAGATTCCGGAATTGGCATCGATTTGAGATTACTTCGCCAATCTTTGTGCCCGCCTAGAGGCGCTGTGGTCTCAAGCATAGGCCTGTTCACAAAACCCTCCAATAATTCGACCATATTCAATCCATCTATAATTTGATGAAAACTTGAGGCTGGAAATCATCAAAGGCCCTTTTGATTAGCAACAACCGTGAAAGGAACCGAAGTATCTGTTCAAAGTTTAGAGAATGTGGCAAAAAATTGCCGGAGGTCAATAGTGGACATGATACACAAGGCAGGCGCAGGACACCCAGGTGGGTCTTTGTCGGCAATCGACCTAATCGTGGGGCTATATGGTACTCAACTAAATGTAGATTCTAATAATCCAGATTCAAACGAAAGAGATCGATTTATCATGAGTAAAGGTCATGCCTCACCAGCAGTATATGCTATTTTGAAAGAGCACGATTTCCTGCACCAATCAGACTTGGATGGCTTCAGAAGTTTAGGTTCTGTATGTCAAGGACATGTCGACATGAAATGGACGAATGGTGTAGACTTCTCGGCAGGTAGTTTAGGCATGGGATTATCCTTTGGAATAGGAACAGCATTTGCAGCAAAAATGGATAGTTTAGATTTCCAAACTTGGGTAATGTTGGGTGATGGTGAAACACAAGAGGGTCAGATCTGGGAAGCATTCATGGCTGCGAGTTACCATAATTTAGACAATTTACACGTAATCATTGATAGAAACCGAATACAAAACGATGATTTCGTAAATGTCCAAATGGAGATTGGCGACATCGCCAGTAAGGTAGAAGCCTTCGGTTGGTCGGTTAAGGAAATCGACGGTCACGATATGGAAGCTATTGTCGAAGCTCTGCAATGGTCAATGGACACCCCAGGTCCATCCGCCATAGTAGCCCACACCGTCAAAGGGAAAGGTGTATCCTTCATGGAAGATAACCCCTCATTCCATGGTAAAGCACCTAACGACGCTGAGCTAAAGATGGCAATGGAGGAGTTAGTATGAGCGCACCATCTACTGGCGGAGCCAGCCGTGATGGTTATGGTGCAGCATTACTCAACTTGGCAGATGACCCACGAGTGGTTGTGATTGAAGCCGACCTAGGGAAATCTACCAAATCTTGCCTCTTCCGAGAATTGTATCCAGAGCGAACAATTTCATTGGGAATTGCAGAACAAAATATGGTTCTTGTAGCAGCAGGACTAGCATCTTGCGGAAAGGTCCCGTTTGCTAGTACATTTGCAATCTTTACAGAAAGAGCCTTTGAACAAGTCAGAAACGGACTTGCTAGACCCGGTCTCGTCGCTCATATCTGTGGAAGTCATGGAGGGATTCACACAGGTACAGATGGTAGTAGCGCTCAGTCTATCGAGGATTTAGCTCTCTACAGAACCATACCCGGAATGACAGTTATGCACCCGAGCGATGATTTGTCAGCAACCAAATTGACCAAAGAATTACTCAACCATCCGAATCCGTCCTACACAAGAACCGCAAGAAATAAGACTCCTCGAATTTATGATGAGAACACTGTAAATTCCATACAAATTGGGAAGGGCTCTGTTCTCAAGGAGGGAAATGATGTGGCGATAATTGCAATCGGTGTAATGGTCCATAAGGCACTCGAAGCCGCGGAAAATTTACGCTCAGATGGGATTAATGCGACAGTTGTGGACATGCATACGATCAAACCATTAGACACAGTATTATTGGACCAATTAGCGAATTCTGTTTCGGGAATAGTTACTGTTGAAGACCACTCAATCATCGGGGGATTAGGATCTGCAGTAAGCGAATACCTTAGTGAAAATAACCCTACAAAAATCCGAAAGATAGGTGTGGAAGATAGATTTGGTGAAAGCGGGGGTACTGAAGAGCTACTAAGTCTCGTAGGACTAACTGTCGAATCTATTGAAACCGCGGCTAGAGCAATGTTGTAGATTAGGAAATTTCGCCCACAATATTGGGTTGTATTCAAGAATAATAGGTAATCGGGGTGGCATTGTGTCTTCTCTGGATGAGATCAAGAACCTTCTCGATGGAACACTCAATCCCGAGAATTTAGAAGACAATCCAGAGCTCTATGAGATGGCAGAATCAATCTATGGAAGAGAAGTTTTGGAACAGATGGGAGTTGAGGCCCCAGAACGACCTTCCGAGTCAATAGTCCAGCCAAATGGAGATGCGAAGCATGAGGTCCAAATGCCAATTGTACCTATAGCCCCGCCGGAACCAATTCCTGAAACTCCCAAATCTAGAAGATGGGGTCTGTTTGTTTTTACTATCATTGCAATTTCACTAATCTTGACCAATTTAGTGGTAGGATATGGTTCCTTTATTCCACTCTGTGATGAGCCAGACAGTGAGACTAACTGTGAAGACAAATTAATTCTAAGTGAAATCGCAAATTACCAATCACCTAATTCCTGGACAGAAACGATGGAACTAGAAATTATTGAGGTTGGAATCCTCGTGTTCCTGTTCGGAATTTTGCTATTCTCACTACGTAAGAAGTAAGACTAGTACATCCTTGCCAAATGCTGTTTTCTTGTTGTCATTCTACCGGTGACTACGCAGGGCTTAGGCTCACTATACGAATCAATGCAATCCCCTAAGAAAGTAAGTCCTGTGGCTTTTTCTAAGATTTCAGCATCAGAATCGTTCCCATCAAAGGCTAATTGGTAGACTTTACCATCTTCAAGGGGTTTGGTTAGTTTCCATCCATCAGAGGATTGTTCTATACCGGGGAAGTCTAGCACTAAATTTTCCATATGCACTGCTGCCCGATTTCTAAGTTCAGATTCGGTGGAATCTAGAGAATCCGAAATCACGTTTAGTAAATCATTCACGTCATGGCTTACTTTTCCGCCTGTTCTCATGGATAACACAAATTGACCTGATTTGAGATCCCTAGGGCCTAATTCTAATCTAAGTGGAACGCCTTTTATTTCCCAATCGTAATGTTTTGCTCCAGGTCTTATATCTCTATCATCAACCTTTACTCTGTATCCAGCGGATTTGAGCGTGTCTGCTATTTTGTTGATTGAAGGTATTACATTATCATCGAGATGTTGAGCAACCGGCATTAGGACTATCTGAATGGGAGCAACCTTAGGGGGGAAGATTAGTCCGGCATCGTCTCCATGCATCCCTACAACTGCGCCCAACATCCTCTCTGACATTCCGAAAGTGGTCTGGTGACAAAACTGAGTTTTCCCTTCTGCATCTTCGAATTTGAGATCAAACGCCTTAGCCCATTGATCCTTGTAATGATGATAGGTGGCGACTTGTAGTGTTCGACCATTGGGCATTACAACATCCACAGCATTAGAGAACCAAGCTCCAGGGAAGGTGTCCCATACTGGTCTCTTGGAAACAATTGCAGGGAAACATAGGTCGTGAAGCAAATTTTGCACGATTATTGCGTCTTCCTCTATTTGGGCATCAGCCCCTTCTTGATCCTTGTGAGCGGTATGGGCTTCAAAGAAATGAATTTCTCTAACTCGAATGAAAGACCTAGTTTGTTTAGTTTCATACCGGAAGGTGTTGACTATCTGAAATGTTTTCAGAGGTAAATCTCCATGGGACCTGACCCATAATGGAAACATAGTGTACATTGGAGTCTCGCTAGTAGGTCTGAGAAACATGGGTAATTCTAACTCATTTTCTCCAGCGTGTTTAACCCAATACACCTCTTTCTTGAATCCGGCTTCTTCTTCATCTAATCTTAATTCATCGGGATCAACGCCTTCTTCTCTTGCCTTTTTTAACAATGAGACTAAGCGGTTTTCTTTCTCCAACAGATCTTCCGGAACAAGTAGTGGGAAGTTATACTCTTCATGACCGGTACGGTCCATCTCGGCACGAGTTAATCCATCAATTAGCATCATTGCCTTCCAACCATATGGCTTCCAGACATCCATACCTTTGATTGGGTATCTTTTGTCAACAAGGTCTGCAATTTCGACGATTGCTGGATACCAGAGGTTGAAATCCCCCTTAGAGGGGATTCCTCTCTTGGCCTTGTCGGGACTCGCCATGATTGCTGTCGCTAGCAATAATCGCTTGAATGTGACGCTGGAGGAGGAGTCAATTTGGCGAGATTATGCCTTGTATCGCATGGACCAATGAAAAATCATCTTCAATTTCTTCGATTCTTCCATCATCGTGAACTATTCTTGCTCTCAATTTATTAGGGTCGTTCATTTCTTCCTTCAAATTAGCAACAACAGCGTTAACCCCATATCGTTCAATTTGTGCCTCAGCCCTTTGGATCAGAGTCTCTACTTCTACATCTGATTCTAACTTGAATCCTATACGAATCGAATCCCCAACTAGACCCCTCAATTCTTCTATGTGTTTCCTTCCAGGGTTAAGATTTAGTTCCCAATTATCTTTACCGCTTGGTTTCTTACCGTGTTCGGCCTCTGTAAAATAATCCAAAACTGCTGCAGCATGAATCCATACGTCGGGTTTTGACGCAGTGGCTATTTCCTTGCACAATTCCAGCATACCATCGGGAGTTCCATCACGAAACACGTTCGGAAGAGAAAATGAGGGATTAGCAGAGGTTTTCCCGGCTATACAAATAACATTGTGACCCATACGATGGAGATATTCTGCAATAATCCAGCCTGTTCTACCTGATGAAGCATTTTGAATGGCTCTAACAGCATCAATTGGGGCCCTATTTGCCCCCATTGTAATAGCAATTGATTTGGAGGATTGGGATCTATTTGCGACATGACAAACTTCAGCGACGATGGATATTGGATCTGGTTGTTTCAATTTGCCTTCGTCAACCTCGTTAAATATCACATGGCTACCTTCGTCACGTAATGCATCGAGAAGTTCGGTAGTTACCGGATCATCGAATAAGTCAGTGTGCATTGATGGAACAAAGCAGAGTTTAGATTTACGACCTCTACTTGCAGAGAGAGCCATCATCAAAGGTGAGTCCATTATTCCGTGTACGTGCTTTGAGATTGTATTCCTTGTAGCAGGTGCAATTAGTGTTACATCAAAGTCATCTAACTGAGACATTTCGCTAGCCCATCCCTGATGGACTATTGTATCGGAGCCCCAACTTACTGCAAGAGGAGTGATTATCTTCGTTGCTTCCTCACTCATAATCACCGTCAAATCTGCCTGATGCCTACGCAACTCTCTAGCCAACCTCACAGATTCAACAGCAGCTATTCCACCGCTTATGGCCAATAAGACTCGTTTTCCGAGTAATGCATCGCTATGGATGGCGACGCCGGTGTCCCTTGTCACAATACCTACGAGTACTATGTCGTTCAAGAGTGCGTCGCCGACCGTTTGAGTCTTAGATGACAATACATTCGTCGAACTGTGGGTGAGTTAGCGGCCAACGACCTGATACGAAGGTTGGCGATATTTGCCGGCTTGAATTTACTGATTTTATCCTTAATTCTTGCATCCGTATCTGTAAATGGAAACGATATATTTCTAGGATTTATTCTTGGATTTGGTTTGCTATTGCTTTTTTTTGGAACTATAGTAATAATTGGTTTTTTTCAGACAAAAGACGGATACGATGTCAGATTAGCAAACTTGGAACAATTTCTTTCGGTGATTTTCCTTACCGTTGGCTTAATTCAAACAATAGTTGGATTTTTCGCTATGGAAATATTTCTCATCACCCAGGGCTTATTGCTTCTATTACTCGGTAACTCCACCCGAAAGAGAGTATCGACTATTAGAAATCCACAATTTATGGAGTGGTATAATCAAGGTAAACCATCCGATGTAGTTTTGAGGACTGAAGAAGTATACGCTTCCTGCCCACATTGTAGTAGTCTATTGGCTGTTATTCCCGGTTTACTAGGACCGGATGATCGTTGTCCAAATTGTGATGGATTACTAGTAAGTTCGATTGAGGAAGAGTGATTCAATATCTCTCTAGAGCAGTTGCGATACCCATTCCGCCACCAATACACATGGTAGCCACAGCCTTGTCCTTACCAGTACGATTGAGTAGCGAGGCGGCTTTACAAGTAATCCTCGCCCCAGATGCGCCTAATGGGTGGCCAAGTGAAATGGCCCCACCATCAAGGTTGATTTTGTCCATTTCAATGCCTAATTCATCAATACATGCTAGACTCTGAGATGAAAATGCTTCATTTAATTCCCAAATATCTACATCCTCAATCGACCAACCAGCGCGTTCAAGACATAGACGAGAAGCAGAAATGGGGCCCAAACCCATTAGTTCAGGAGGACATCCAGTTACGGATGCAGAAACAATTCTAGCAATTGGATTCAGACCATTCTCTATTGCAAAACTCTCGCTACAAACTATGCAGAAAGATACGCCATCAGTTAATGGAGATGATGTAGCCGCAGTAACAGTCCCTACTTCTTTGAAAACCGGATTTAGACCGGCCATTGATTCAAGAGTACTCGAAGGCCTAATACAACCATCAGAGTCAATAGTTTCTTCTCCATGAACTATTGGACAGATTTCGTTTTCAAAATTGCCTTCTAATTGAGCCAAATGTGCTTTTTCGTGTGAAGAAAGAGCAAATTCCTCTTGACGAATACGACTTATTGAATACTTATCCGCGACGTTTTCAGCTGTAATTCCCATGTTGATGTAGGCTTCTGGATACGATTCTTCTAATCCTGGATGAGGGGACCAATTGAACCCCCTCCTCTTTACCCTAGACATTGACTCCATACCCCCAACGAGGAAACAATTACCAGAATCTGTAGAAATCTTACCGGCGGCTACATGGATAGCCTCCATTGAAGAGCCACACAATCTGTTGAATGTAGCACCAGGTACAGTATCGGGTAATCCGCTTAGAAAAGATACTAGCCTTGCTATATTGTAACCTTGTTCGCCTTCTGGATAAGCGCAACCTAGCAAGAGATCGTCAATTTGGTCTGCTAGGATGTTATTACGAGACAATAGGGCTCTAGCCACTTGACCCGCTATTTCATCTGGTCTAACTTCCTTGAGGGCACCTTTGTGCGCCCTATGGAAGGGAGAGCGCATCCAATCAACTATGACTGCATCCACGTTACTCGGTCCGCTATTAGCCCAATAACCATTGAGATTGTGACCTGACAATGTGGTTAGTTGACCGGCGGGTTCTTGAAAGGAACGTAAGTCGCGCGAATTAATGATACGAGAATGCTCCAAACACGGATATTATGCTGATGATCACCTTTGTCCTGCATGCAATGAAGAAGGCCGATTCATCATGAGGACAGGTGAGAGGAATAGCCTAGCTAGGAAATTAGCCTTAGTTCTCAGGCACGCACCAGAAAAATTTGATTTGGAAATGGATATTAATGGATGGATTGACATTAAAGATATTATTAGACAATTCAAAAAAGGCAACAAGAGGTTTCATTGGTTGAGACCACACCATTTCACAGCAATAGCGGAAACTGATCCTAAAGGAAGATACGAGGTACGTGGAAACACTATCCGTGCGACATATGGCCACACTGTTGAAATCGAACTAGATCTACCCACCGATAACATACCGGATGCACTTTACTTCCCATGTGACCCAGAACAAGCAGAGAACTTGCTCGAAGTTGGTATATCACCAAGCGGAAGGGCACATGTTCACCTATCAGCAACCATTAGGAACGCCGCAGAGGCCGGTCACGTCCATTTCAAATTACCAACAATATTAGAGGTAGATACGGCGCAAATGTATGCAGCTGGTGAGACTATTTGGCACGCAGGAGTGACAGTCTACTTGACTGAAAATGTTCCATCTCAATACCTGACAGTTGTGGATAACGATGACCCGGAATATGTCTTGGCTCGTGCACGATGGCAAGAAGAAGAGTGAATTTACTGATATTCACCACACAAAGGACAGAACCCTAAGTCGCCTGTAAGTTCGGCTTCACAATTATTGCATATTCCCGTAATTGAACTTACAGGCTTAACCTCGGATTCGTTTACAGCACGTACGGGTTGATCTCGTGTCACAAACGGGTTAGCAACAGCCTGCTGAACAATAATCGCTTGTCTGAAGTTAATACATTCTTGTATGGCATTTTGAATCCTATTCGAAGTTCGTAATCTTTCTTCAACAGATTCTATGTTCTCAGAATCCGCGAGTCTACTTTGTAACCAACGCTGGAATCTGTCTAGTTCGCCGTCAGCGGTCATGTTTGTCGGAAAGGTCGGTGAGCAATGAATCTGACTTAATGTAAACATCAATAATTCATCCAAGTTATCGGATAACACAAAATGTCTAGTCCCTTGGCCAGCGCGTAAACTATGGCTCATATTCTAATGAAATTTGGCGGTGGATTAATCACCACCAAGTCCCAAATGAAGACTGTAGATAGAGATGCTATAACGAAACTTTCCCAAATCGTGAGCGAATTATCGAGACTCGACCACAAAGTTACAATTGTACACGGGGCTGGTTCTTTTGGTCATCTCAAAGCCAAACAATGGAATATAGCCAATGGTGCCCAAGAAGATATCATCGAACAACAAAAAGAGGCTGTAATTTCTATCCGAGAAGACATGTTAGAATTGAATACCGAAGTTTGCAAATCTTTCTCTAATCACAATATAGAATGCCAGAGTTTCCCTCCCTCTGATTGGGCCAGTGAAGTTGGAGCAGATTTTGTCGGAGATTTATCTCCAATCGAAAACAGTTCCGAAGATGTAGTGCCAATCACATTTGGTGATGTGGTAGATTGTAGTCCACCAAAATTATTCGGAATTTTATCCGGAGATGATTTGATGGTACGGATAGGAAAAGAGATTCCTGGAATTACACATTGTATATTCTTGTTAGGCGATACTGAGGGCTTACTCTCAGCACCCCCCTCTAACCCGAATGCATCATTGATTCCTATGTGGAGTAAGGAACAGGAAGTATCTGGAGAACATGACACATCCCAAGATGTAACAGGCGGTATATTCCTAAAATTAGAGTCCGCATCCATAATCTCCAAGGTAGTTCCCAATGTTTGGTTTATTGATGGTAGAAAACCAGAGAGGGTTCTTGAATTGCTGACTACTGGTACAACGAGAGGAACTCAGATAGTGCAATGATGTCAGATTAGTGCTCTTGTATTCCATTTCGATTATATGGTTAATGCTCTTCAAAGGGATTGTTTGGTATGGTCGTGCCTTCAACTCCCTTAGATGGTCTAGACTCATCACAAGCTGAAATGATGGAAGAATTGGTTCTTTGTCTAGACTCTGACGATAATGTGATTGATAGTTCCAGCAAATTCACAACCCATCATGGAGAAGGAATTCTTCACAGAGCATTTAGTGTACTGATTTTCGATAGTGAAGGTAGATTATTAGTGCAACAAAGATCTTCTGAGAAAATTACATTTCCAGCAGTTTGGGCCAACTCATGTTGTAGCCATCCACTAGACATTGTTGGAGAAAATGACGACCCAATTGAAGGTGTGAAAGAAGCCGCAAGAAGAAAATTAGACCAAGAACTTGGTATTCCTAGATCGATTACTAACGATTGGAAATTCCACCATATTGGCAGATTTGAATACAAATGCCGATGGGATTCGGAATGGGTCGAGCACGAAATCGACCATGTTCTAATCGTAGAAGCTGATTGTGAAGTTGATTTCAATCGAAACGAGATTCAATCCGTAGACTGGTTAGATAATGATTCTTTAATCCAAATGATGGAAAGAAATGGGAGATGGAAAAGTCAGTTGATTGCCCCATGGTTTGAGGCTATTTTCAATAATTTTCTGGAATCTGGAGATTTTACTATCGATGGAATTATTTCCAATAAAAATTCAGAAATTATCAGGTGTGGCGAATTGTCCGTTCAACATCCTGAAAATTCTGCTAGTAATGTATTAGCAGCATTGGGCCAACATAAGGAAGTTGTTGAGGGAATTATACAAGAAAACCTATCAAAAATTCAACAAGAACGACTACGAGGGGCAATGTCTCACCTATTTACCGGTGGAGGGAAACGATTGCGTGCGATTATGCCAAGACTGGTGGGCGATGCAGTTGGAAATGGACATCAGGGGCATTATACCCTAGGGGCATGTATCGAAATCATTCACAATTTCACTTTGGTTCATGATGATATTATGGACCAAGACCCGATTCGTAGGGGCTTGGATGCTGTACATGTCGCATATGATGACCCAACAGCGATAAATGCAGGAGATGCAATGTTAGCACTCGGGTTTGAAATGCTAGCTGATAGTTCGCATATCGAGGATTCTCAACTCAGGCATGTAGTCAGCGCGATAGGACAAATGGTACGACATGTAGCTGAAGGTCAACAAGAAGATTTTGAATTTGAGGATAGAGATTCCGTTTCCGAAGATGAATATATTTCCATGATTGCAGGGAAGACTAGTGCAATGTTCGAAACATGCGCGGAAACTGGTGCTATTCTAGCAGGTGCGGATATTGAAACTGTGGCAAATATGGCAAATTGGGGGCTCAATCTAGGACTGTGCTTCCAAATCATGGATGATTATATCGACATGACTAGTGATACCGAAACTCTAGGTAAACCTGCGGGAAGTGATATCGTTCAAGGTAAGAGAACTCTCATTGCTATTCATGCTTTGGAAAGCGGTGCGGATTTGCCTACGTTTCACAAATTGTTCGGTACAGAAACAACAGATACCTCGGAACTTGCCGTTGCGGTGCAAGAACTGAATGACAATGGTTCAATTCAATATGCTTTGGATAGGGCAATGGAACATCACAGAATTGCACACGGATGCTTAGACAAATTAGAGCAGACACCTGCTGTAGATTTACTAAGGGATATGACTGACTTCCAATTGGTAAGAATCAATTGATCAATCAGTATAGTTTGCTTCGCTAGGAACTTCAGCCTTGAGGCCTTTCCTTTCCCGAATTTCCCCTACTGTTTTCTCGAATAGAGAAGGAGGTAGCATTTCGAATCCTGCATTTTCTGTATTCCAAACAGCTCGACCTTGGCTAGCAGCACGAATGTCGTTAGAGAAACCAAAAGTCTCAGCAACGGGCATCTTTCCTATCACAGAAGCTGTGCCACCGTCAACAGGCATATCCTCAATGATTCCCCTTCTGTTGGTGACTTCTCTTGTAACACCTCCAATAACATCGTTTGGAGCGTCTACACGTATATTCTGCATTGGCTCAAGAATGACTGGTCTTGACCTAATTAGTGCTCCCTTGCAGGCATTTCTAACTGCGGGAATAGTTTGAGCAGGGCCTCTGTGTATCGCGTCTTCGTGTAATTTAGCATCCACTAGTCGCATCATAACACCCATCATTGGTTCTTCTGCGACTGGGCCTTTCTTACACACTTCGTTGAATCCTTCGATGATTAGTTCTCGAGTTTCGTGTAGGTTCTGAATACCCTTTGTATCATTGACTAATACATTGGTACCATGGATAGCGTAAATTTTTCTCATTAGGTCTTTTTCCATACCATATTCTGCAAATTTATCGCCAACCTGCTTTGCGTCTTTGTTTCGGACAGTACCGTCACCAAATACACCTTCCCGGAGCGCTTGGATGACCTCTAGCGGAAGTGGCTCAGCTTCGATGTAGAATCTATTGTGTCGGTTTGGAGACTTTCCTTCGAATGCTCGACCGCTGTTATTTGATTCAATAGATTCTCGATAAACAACAATTGGTTCGCTGACGTTCACCTTGATCCCTTGTTCTTCTTCAAGCCTATAGACTGTGATTTCAAGGTGTAATTCACCCATTCCGGCAAGCAAAGCCTCACCAGTTTCTTGGTTAGTGAAAACCTGTAGTGAAGCGTCAGACTTGGCTAGACCTCTAAGCGCATCGATAAATTTCGGTAAATCCTTCATTGCTTTTGGTTCGACAGCCACGGTAACAACCGGCTCTGAATAGTGACGAATTGCTTCGAATGGTTCTGCATCCTTATCGCGGGAAATGGTTACTCCAGCAGCCGCGCTTCTTATTCCCGTAATTGCGGCAATATTTCCTGCGCTTACTGCAGGGACCTGGATTCTATCTCCACCAACCATCATTGCCACTTGTTGAACTCTTTCTGCCTTGCCGGCACCAATTGCCCAAAGTGATTCACCATGTTTGATAGACCCGGAATAAACACGACCTACTGCAACTTCTCCTGCATGTGGGTCCATCCAAATTTTCGTAATCATCAAAGAAAGTGGTCCCTCAGAATCACATTCCATCATCGCCTTTCCTTCTGGTGTTTCTAGGTCTCCTTGCCAGATATTCGGAATTCGGTATTTCTGAGAGACAACAGGTGAGGGTAGTGTCTCAACAGCCATGTCCAGTAGGACTTCGTGGACTGGAGCTTTCTTTGCTAGACCCTTTTGATCGTCAGCAGCGCAATGCTCGAATATATCTTTGAAATTAAGTCCCGACTTTTGCATGTAAGGAACGGACATTCCCCAGTTATAGTAGGCCGAGCCAAAGGCTACCGTGCCGTTCTGCACTGACACCTGCCAATCTTTTCTTACGTCTTCAGGGGCGAAGGTCTGAATCAATTTGTTGACCTTGACGATAACTTTCTCAAATCTAGCCATCATTTCTGGTCCATCAATCTGTAATTCGTTGATTAAACGGTCAACCTTGTTGATGAAAAGAACTGGGCGTACCTTTTCCTTCAACGCCTGTCGGACAACAGTCTCTGTTTGGGGCATTGTACCTTCTACCGCGCAGGCAAGAATGATACAGCCATCAACGGCTCTCATGGCACGAGTTACGTCGCCTCCGAAGTCAACGTGACCTGGAGTATCGATGAGGTTGATGAGATAATCTTCTTCTCCGACTTTGTGAACCATAGATGCACTAGCCGCGTTAATTGTAATTCCTCGTGCGCTTTCTTGTTCATCGAAATCCAATACACGAGATTTTCCGGCAAGGTCCTCAGACATCATGCCTGCTCCAGCAATCAGGTTGTCGGAAAGTGTGGTTTTTCCATGGTCAATGTGAGCTGCTATAGCTAGATTCCTTATTTTGTCTCGCTTATGCATGACTTCAGTAGCCCTTGCGATGTTGTCTTCCTTACGACCCATTCTACCAACCTCTGGATGGCCCGTCGACCTGACATTGGTTCATAAAGCCGATTGTATCACTACGTGATACAACTCTCGATACTGACATTAGAAATCATCAGCGATCATCGAGCAGATGCTGCAATGCGCTCAATCTCATCTTTCTTTCCAACTGCAAATGATGCAACGTCACCTGCTGCTGCTTTGTTAAGTTCGGAAATGATACCTTGAGTTAGAGTACGGGTGCTCTTTGCTGTAGCTGAAGCGCAACCCATTGACAAATTTCGTAGTGCTACATCTAATCTACGGCTTGGAGACGAATCTACAGCCTTAGGTTGACTTACAGCACCGAACTTGATCCTAGTAGTCTCTTCGCAGGGAGCGGAGTTTACAATAGCATCAATGAAATGCTGTAGCGGGTTTTCTCCAGTTCGCTCAGCGATATTGTCTAATGCAGCTTCAAAGGCTTTAGCACAGTGTTGTTTCTTGCCACTGAACTTCCCAGTTCGCATTAAGTTGTTGATGAATCTTTCAATAACGGAAAGTTTTGACTTCCCGAACCAAGCATTAGCATGTCTACCACCACTGTGTGGGGTTCCAATAGTTGTGAGGTTGATGTAAGGAGCGAGACCAGGGTCGCCACAAACCACTTCTTGAGCATCCCACTTACCGAAAACCATGGTTCCAATACCGGCGATTGGTTGAGCCTGTTGAGTTTCTTCCTCTGACATGCTACTCACCTTACTGGCTTCTCCTTACGGCCGCGAACCATTTCATCTAACGATACGCCATTTACCTTGATTACTTTGAATCTAACACCAGGTAGGTCACCGTATGACCTTCCCATTCTTCCACCGATACCTTCCACGAGGACTTCATCGTGTTCATCAATGAAGGAAATAGCACCATCTCCAGGTGCAAAGGCTGTTAATTTGTTACCTGTTCGAATTAAGGATATCTTGACCGCTTTACGAATACCTGAGTTAGGTTGTTTAGCTTCAATACCAACCTTTTCAATCACAATTCCCTTTGCTTGGGTAGACCCTCGTAGAGGATCGTGCTTGAGAACACCGCCTTGGCGCCTCTTGGTTTCTCGGTTCTTGAATTTCCTTTCGTTCCAGCGGAACTTCTTGCGATCCTTCTTCATCTTTGGTCCAGAGAACAATCCACGACCCATTACAATCACCTCGAAGGAACGCCCCGCCGACCTACCCACCATATAAGAGCGTGACGGACTCACCAAAGGTGAGGGGGCGAGTGCCTCAACCTCGCTAACATTGAAGCACGGCGTGCGTCGGGTCGTTCACATGGCCTTTAGGGACCTGTTGGCTGGGGCTACTGAAATTAACGATGAAATCAGTGTCAATCATGATATGTTGAATCATTCAAAATCCATAGACCACAAGGCTATAGTGTTCAATAATATATCAGAAGCAAAGGGCCTACGTTCTGCAATTAATGTGTTAGCAAGAGACCGACTCTGTTCTATTTTTGATATAACGCCAGGAGAACTAATTGACATATTGGCGTGGGCTATGGAAAATCCACAAGAACCTGAGATCACATCTCCTGAAAATAGTCCAGTTTTTGAAAATACACAAGAAGTTACAGATTTGACCAAAATTCCCATCCCATGGCATTATCCTGAAGACAGGGGAAGGTATCAATCGGCATCTGTGATAATCGCGGAATATGATGGAATCCGAAACATGTCATTTCACAGACAATTCCTTCGGGATGGTAATCATTGTGTTTCTAGGTTTGTACCTCGCCACCTTCGAACAATGACGGACAAAGCTAGGGAAAATGGTGACGAGATTAATATCGCTGTTGTCAATGGACCCGATGCAACAGTTTTGCTGGCAGCGGCAATGTCTTTCACGCATGATTTGGACGAATTAACGGTGGCAGCCGCTTTACACCAAAGATTGCATGGCAAACCACTCGAACTAGTAAGTCTACCAAATGGCATACAGGTTCCAGCAGATTCGGAATTTGCGATGGAAGCAAGAATTACATTACAAGATGATGATGAAGGACCATATGTCGATATCACAGGCACCGTTGATGATGTTAGACAAGAGCCACTTATCGAATATGATGCCGTACATCACAGGAATCAAGCCGTATTTCATGCTTTGATTCCAGCAGAAGTTGAACATAGAACGCTGATGGGACTTCCAAGAGCGCCCACTATCAAGGCCGCAGTAAACGCAGTAGTTCCCTGCACTGATGTATACATGACTGACGGGGGTAGCGGTTGGCTTTCTGCGGTAGTAGCCATAGAACCACAAAAACAAGGGGATGGGATGGCGGCAATTCATGCTGCACTAGATGGTCACCGTTCCATGAAACAGGTGACAATAGTTGACACCGACATAGATTGTTCCAATCCAGTTAGAGTAGAATGGGCTTTGATGACTCGATGGCAACCAGACAAAGATACAGTTATCCTATCGAAACAAAAGGGCTCGAGTTTAGATCCCTCGAGAGATGAAAATGGACTAACTAGTAAGATTGGAATCGACGCCACGTTACCACCCGGCATTGAACGAAAGCCCTATGAGAGCGTACTATGAGGAGTTACGATGGCAACAACCGATCTCGGTTCTAGCCTGCAACACCCTCGAAGGAGTCTAGGAAATCGACATAGGAGTCAGGCAGAGAAATTTCTCAAACTATCTAATGATGATAAATCAAATCTGTCTTGGGCCGAGCAAAGTGCTCGTCAAGCAGTATTACACGACTTCACTCATCCTGACAATTGGAGGACTTTGTTAACAATCAAACTGGAGATTGAGGATCATCTAGGGGCCCGAGCCGTCCTGGATGATTTGTTTTTGATCCTTGGTAGGGACCCAGAACTTTTGTCACAACTGGATGGTGTTAACCTAGGAAATGCTGGACTCAGTTTACTAGAGGGTGCGTTATCTGTTGACCCTCTAGACCCAGATAATTGGTGGGAATTAACCTCTCAAGAGGGAGGGGTAGAGGCTTTTTGTGAACGTATCCGAAATTTGGATTTTACAGATCAAAGAGCGAATATTTTGTTCTCAAGAAGAATGGAAAGATTACTCGATGCAGGATATGAAGATGAATATCTCGAGTTAACCAGAAAATTGCTCGCCCAAAGACCCTCAAATCATGAGGCATGGGACAAAATGGGCAAATTACATGAAAGAAGAGGAGAATTTGACAAGGCATGGTTATGTTACGATCAAGCACAATCCAACTCCACTAATCTAAACTCCCGAGACGATTTCAAAGTTAGAATGGAATCATTAATTGATGGAAAAGGAAAATTGGCTTGGAAAGCACCTGACATTTCCGATAGACTCGATTTCCTAAATCGGATGCAAATTCTAGCCAGACCGACTACAGAACTTGCGCAAGATGAAATTCTAGAAGAAGATACTGAATTATCCGAACTAGATTATGCTAGGCAATTATTCGAAAAAGATAGACTATCTGAGGCATTCTTCATCGCCAGAAGACTCGCCACACAGGGAGATACTGAGGCTAAATTACTAGCAGAAAAAATCCAGGAGTTGATGGTAAATGAGTGAACAAGAACCTTGGGTCGTCGTTTGGGCTGTACCAAAGCAACCCCTAGATGCTCCTTGTTGGTTAATGGTCAAACATATTGAACGAGGATGGGAATTACCAGGTGGAAAAATCGCCCAAACTGAATCGTTCGATATAACAGCATTACGAGAATTATTCGAGGAGGCCGGAGTTCTAGGGACCGCCACCAATTATGATGAAAATATCCTCCCAACAGGTACCGTAGTTAGAGTAGAAATTGACGAAGAGCCTCAACCATACGGTTGGGAGTCTGAAGATGAAAAAATCAGTGAAGTTGGCTGGTGTGTAGAGATACCGGGCGAATTATATTGGGGGGAAAAAGAGATTCAACGCTTACTAGATCATGATTGGAGCACTTCAAGAAGCCTCGCATCTTGAATCTCATTCGCCCTCTCTAGCAAAGATTTCTTCCATTCCGGGTTTCCTATTATATCCGCTGCATCTAGAATCATCCCCAAATCGGTTCTTTCAGAACCCCCTAAATCTCTAGTTAAAATTGGTAATAATCCCTCTACAACATCGTAGACATCTTGGTAATTAGCAGGCACCCACGATGAGCCTGGGACCGAACGTGGTTCAGCATTCTCAATCCTGTAAAGCATCCTAGGTGCGTCTTGTGTAACTTCCTCTAAGCCCAAATCTAACCACTCTAGTGAAGCAACTACGGCCTCTGCTTCCATTCCTGCATCAATGAATACTGCTCTGGCGGTCCAGAGGTGTCTCATTGCGGGATCTAAATCATCCATAGCAGTCAATATTCTACCTACTTCTAACCTAGATAGCCCTCTAATCTCGGGAGGGAAGCCACTGTCTTTTGTGATTTCAGCATGAATGGCCATCGCCATCATAATTTCTCCACTATTGCTATGCCATGTAGCCTGATTTAACATAGAAATCCCATGTAGTGCTGTGTTAGGTGCTATAGCCTTCAGACGTTGAGTACACCATGCCAATTCTTGACCTGAGATATCTGGGCCATCAACGGCTAGTAGTGCCCTTTCCATACGAATTCTGACCTCACATTCTAGGTCACGTTCTTCTTTAGAACGAGAACGGGTAAGTAATTCCTCACTAGTAATTACTGCGTTGGCTAAATCGCCTTCTATCAATAAACCTTGAAGCCCCAATACATCTCTTTGTAATGGACTTAATTTTGCAAGTAATTCATCTGGTCCTTCTATATCCTCAAACAACATATACGAACATAATTGTAAAACCAATTCCTCTGGAATATCTGATAAATTGATTGTCCCTGAATTTATTTGTGATAGTATTTCACCGACATCTTTCATTCTATCAACTCCGCAGAAAGTGTTGCTAACAATACCGATTCTAACTCGACTTCGTCACAAATCCCAGACCAACCTGCTGCACCCGCATGGCCGCCTCCTTCTCCACCCAATCGGTGAACGATACTTTCCATTAAATGTCCCAAATGAATACCCTGATTTGTCGCAGTTCTGCTAGCCCTAGCACTTAGCCTAATTCCAGGAGTATTTTTCTTGTAAACAAAAGATGCATGGGCACCAGAAGCCAATAACGCATGTGCAACTACTCCTTCGTTCGTACCAGCACGCGTAATCGAGATCATATGTTTTCCAACTTCTTGTATCTTTGATCGAGATACAGCTTTGTGTATAGATATGCGTTGAGATTGGTTCAAATCTTCTGACTCGATCTGTTCAATAACGTCGACAATATCTAGTCCAGATTCTTCACAAATCTCTGCTACTCTTCTGTGGCACCCGGGTCGACTGTGTTTGAAACGGCCTGTGTCAGAAATAATCGCGGCTAGAAGAAGTGTGGCTTGGTCGACCTCTAAACCAAGGCCTTGAGCCTTTATCCAATCCCAAACCATTTCCGCCGTGGAAGAATAATTACCAGTTAATTCCAAAGTTTTGTCTGGCCATTCGTCTGATGCTGCAGAATGATGATCTAAAACACATAATGGTACATCGGGTAATTTGAAGCCAATTTGACTAGGTGAAGCACAATCAACCACAATTATTCCAGAAAGTGTTCGGGGTAAAGATGGCCTAGTTTCATCGATCTGCTGGTAATCAACTACCATTCCATTCAGCATTTTTTGTGCTAATGAACCAATGTGAATGCCGCAAGCCTTTGCGTTATTTCCGATTGAAGATGCTAGAACTAATCCAGAACCGATTGTATCCATATCTCCATTTTTATGAGTAACAACTGCTATTGGCCCATTAGGCGTATGTAATGAAATCCAATCGCTAAGTGCTTGCAAATCGAAAGACATCGAAATTCACCACTCAATTGAGCGACTCAGATGCCTCATTATACTGTGAAATTAATTCCGATTCCCTAGCATTTAGAGATTCTAAATGAGCTTCAATAGTTTCCTTCGAAGATACTAGGTCTTGCGATAATGATGCTCTATCATCTACCTCCAACAAAACGCCTCCAAGGGCTCTATACACGGCCCTATCGGGCGATTGTTCTTTCAAGGCCTCAATAGTTAGCGAGATTTCATTGAATTGGCTAGTCAGGGATTGAATCTGTCCTCGCACCATTTGTAATTCCTGGACTAGGCTCTGGAGTTGTTGTTGGTCCATTATATCTCAACCTCCGGATTTAGTCAACCGCTTTCAAGGCGTCGTATGCTGCAGAAAGGCCTCTCATTACAGTATTCCAGCGAGCACGCATATCAACGAATACCGGTTCTACCTCATCTACAGTAATACAATCACCACTTCGAGTAACTTCCGCTTCGGTAACTAACGCTGCCTCTAGCGAACTGGCGTAGGAACTAGTAATTTGCAAACTGAGTTTTACGGAATCACTCTTCTTCGTCGCTGACACTTTCTTCACCAGCTAGTTTACGCTCATAATCCAAAGCAGCCAGTTGTGCGATTACGGTCATATCGGTCGCAGTAGCGCCTTCCATTCCACGTCGAACTACCCTTGTGTTAGCATCTGTTGCACGAGTGAAAGGCTCCCATACTCCTCCGGAGAACTTGTGCCCACACTTCTTGCACTCCCAGATTCCCGCGACTACACGGCTGACCTTTTGATAATGACAAACTGGACAGGTGTAATTTCGCGACTTCTTCTTGAGTGATGCGCCTGCTCTTCTACGAACACTCACACCGTATCTTGGACCATACTTTGCGGTAGCACCGGCCTTCTGTGTTCTCTTTGCCATTTCACTCACCTTCCAATGCGTTGTTTACCAGATCTCTGAGTTCGGCGCATCTTGAACGAGCCTGTTCGTTGATCTCGGCGAATTCGGCGGCCGTGAAGATTCCCTTTAGACCCTTCTGCAACGAATGAACATGATCATCATCACCAAGGGTAATGTGGATTCTTTCATCTCCGCCTAATTCTTCCCTCTTATCTGCATCATAAACAAAGCGACCACCGACCTTGTGATAGGAACACATTATCGGAGTCTTTGACACATCGAGAGGCATATCTTCTCCAACCTCAAATCTCTCTGCTGGAACGGTAGCGCTTCTTAGTGCTGCAATTGCTGCTAGTCCAAAGGCATCGAATAGGTTACCGTCGTCGGATACGGCAAACACGTCGAGAATTACCTGCCAGGCTTTTTCTCCTGGGATGATACACAAATCCTCTGTGTTTATGCAACCAGATTCACGAATTCCTCTATCGACTACTCGACCTAATTCAATAGACTCGGCACTTGGTGGGCCTGCTTCCCAATTGCGTCCTGCAACGGGCCTTACCTCTGCACTACACATCAAACCGCCTTCATTAGGTCGGTCTGGATATGGTGTCATAATCTGGAACTTAACTCCCGCCAAGACGATGGTATCTCCCATTCTGACCCTCGCTGATCCTTCTGCACGAGGTAGACAATTGATCTCAAGTTCCACATCTCGACCTTGGAATTGTCCACGGCCGTCGTGTCTCTTGTCTTCAGCAGCCAATTCTGCTAGGTGAGCGCGAAGTAGATTAGGGACTAGTGGTATGCTCATCACTCATCACCTCCCTTTAGGGCGCGAACCATTTCTTTGTGAATCACTTGTGCTGCTTCCATATTGTAATCCCAAGCCTCTTGGAATTGCTCAGGTGATAAGTCTCCATCCATTTGTAGGAAAACTAATTCTCCAGTATTTGGCAGAATACCCATTGGTAGATCTGCTTCACCATAGTTATCTTCTTCCTTATTCAGGTCACAAACTACGATGTCATGCACCTTACCGCTCGCAACCGACACTACCATGTCTGTCATTGGTATACCTGCATGAGCAAGAGCGACTGATGCTGCAGTGATTCCTGCACACCTTGTTCCAGCTTCGGCGCAAATAATTTCGATTTCTACACGAATCTTGCTTCGAGGGTATAATTCTGTTAGCACTACACTTTCCAGTGCTTCGGCTGTTACTTTGGAAATTTCTCTACTGCGTCGGTTGAATCCTGGACGGATTCTGTCAGTTGTCGAGAATGGAGCCATATTGTATCTGACGTCCAATACAGCTCTATCTTGTCGCTGTATCTTTCTCGGGTGTGCCTCCATAGGCCCATAAACGGCTGCAATACAGTCATTTAGACCCCATCGGATTCTTGCAGAGCCATCAGCAACCGGAACTACTCCAGTTTCAATTGATACTGGCCTTACCTCATCTTTGGTTCGACCATCAAGTCGTATCCCGTTTTCATCAATACACTGTACATCTCCATAGCCACCCATCAGGCCTCACCTCCAAAATCATCTATTTTCGCTTCGGTTAACAAAGCGTTTAGTCTGTCTCTAGCGTTGATGATTCCATCAAGGTCACCATCTAACCAAACTCGGCCGTTATCGCCAGCGACTACTCTACACTCTGTATCTTCCTTGAGTTGCCTGAGGTTATTTCCACCTCTCCCAATAAGACGCCCTAGTAGATGAGGATCGATTTCCTCAACACTACCGGTACGAATTGCACGCAGACCCATTCCTTTCATCGTAACTACGCTAGAATGATTTTCTTCTACTTCTTGAACTCGGCAAAGGATTGCATCTCCTATATCGAGGACCTTTCTGATTCCACCAAATTCTGCCTTAGATGGTCCAAGGCTCATTGGTAATATGGCATTGAATGGCCCACCTATATCGACGAACCAGATGTTACTGGTGCATCCTTCGATGTAGCCTACCACGAGGTCACTAGGCCGCGGCACGTAAGCAGTGCGTCGCGGCTCGATCGAGACAGTACCGCCTCGATT